>JAUNJS010000060.1:0-8676 GCA_030533125.1 Eubacteriales bacterium
GGAAATGGACGTTTTGCCAGAAACCTTTATGAGAAGTCTATACGCAATCTCTCAGTAAGAGTTACCAAATCGGGAGTATTTAACAAAGAAACGTTAACAACGGTTTTACCAGTGGATATTAGATTATAACGAATTGTATTTAGTACCATATTTTTAGAACCATTCATTTTTATACATGAATCACAAATTGTTGATGATGCATTGAAACCCAGAAAAACACTGGTGTCTCAGTGCATCAAAAACAATTTGACTTTCACAGGTTAAAAGAAGCAAGATTTAGTAAATAAAGAGGCGACCAGGGTGTAGTAGAAGCATCAGCACGCTTCCTCCACCAGTCCTCCGAAAACCCGGTTCTCCGGCACATCCTGGATCTCAACGATATCGCCGATGGGGATAGATTCATTATTCAGCAGGATCTGCTTCCTTATCACATCGATTTTTCGGAGGATCCCTGTGATCGTCTCATATCTTCCGCGTTTTCCGTAAGCTTCATTCTCGGGATCGTCGCAGGGAACGTACCTGGTAACCTGGATCTTAACGCTGTTCTCCCGGGCCATCCTGCTGTTTGCGGTGAGACCCATAAGGACCGAGAGCTTCCGGTCAAGTTCTTCCCGCTCCCCATCAGTCAGGATCCGCTTTTCTTCATACACCACCTGCTTGGCGGCGATGCATGCAGAGAATCCTGCAAGCGCGTCGAACGGCGCGAAGATCTTGGCGCGCCGGCCGCAGGACATCGGAGGGTGTTTGATATAAAAAGAATCATAAGTGGAGACTTTCCCAGGCATGCCGTGGCGGGGCCTTCCGCGCCGCAGGACATCGGCATGCCGGAAATTCAGGGGCATCGGCATGAAGCCGACCGGAGGAAGGACAGCTGCCGCGCCGGCATTTGTTTGTAAAGACATTGATGCAGTTAACATGGCATACATCTCCTCTCCTGCTTTTCTTTATCATCGTTTATCATCTTCCAGATCCGCTGCTTTCGTCCAGGAGACCGGAGGCATAAGGCATCAGGCCTTGTGCCCCCCGATCTGTTCATTCCTCTCCCTGGTCATGGCTCCGTCTAGAAGGTTCATCCCTTTCAGTACCGCGTTTCTGCCGAACCGCCGCCGGATCTCCAGCATAGCGCCCTGGATCCTGCGTTCTTTTTCCAGTGCTTCATAGTCTGTGAAAAGGTCGAGCTGGTATACGCCCTCATCCGGCTTAACTCTGATCGCGTTGACACCGAGCCTCCGGTACAGGAGCCGGTGGTCTGTTTTGCTGTCGAACTGGTCCAGCACAGCGTCCCGGATCATCATGTGACTGTTCGTCGGGACGGAGAGCCTGACGGTCCCATTGCTGTGTTTCGGATGGAGCCGTCCGTAGAAATCAAGGGAGATCTCTCCATCGTACTCTGGGCAGTGTTCGAGGCTCTTGTAGTCATAGGATACCCACCATACTACACCCCTGCAGACCACCTTTTTTCTGAACATCTGCGCGCACAGCTGGTCTACCATTTCCGCAAACGCGATACGCGCTTCCCTGTATTCATAGGGACGGGGCAGTACCTGGCCGTTGCTGATGCTGTGGTCGCCGGACCGGTATTTTTTTATATCCTCCATAGTTACCGGCTCGATGCCCCAGGCATGGTCGATCAGGATCTCGCCGTCGATGCCGAAGGTTTTGTAAAAGACTGCTTCATCCCACTGCGAGCGGTCTGCGATGTCACCCATGGTGTACATCTGCAGCCTGTGAAGGCGCCGCATCTTCCCGGGGCCGATCTGCCAGAAATCGGACAGCGGCTGGTGGTCCCAGAGCAGGTAACAGTATGACAGCTCGTTCAGCTCCGCAATCCGGACACCGTCCGCATCCGGGGCGGCTTTTTTTGCTACGATGTCCATGGCAACCTTGGCGAGGTACAGGTTCGTGCCGATCCCGACCGTAGCGGTGATCCCGGTGGTCTTCAGCACATCACGGATCAGGGTCATTGCCATCACATGCGCCGGGTGTACCGTGACGCCGCTCTTCTTTTCCTGTTCCCGCGCCGCGTCCATGTAGAACATCAGGTAAGGCGTGCAGTCGATAAATACCTCGTCAATGCTGTAGACATGCACATCCTCGGGGGCGACATAGCGCAGGTACACGGAGTAGATCAACGCGGATATGCGTTCATATTCAGCCATGCGCGGCACCGCGATCTCGTAGCATATCTTCGTGTGATGACGCTTTTCATAACGCCTGATCGCCTGCTTTGCCTCAAACAGCCGGGGACGGGACGGCACGCCGATCGCTTTGAGCGCGGGGGAGACCGCGAGGCAGATCGTCTGGTCTGACCTCGATTCGTCCGCGACGAGGAGGTTCGCCTTCAGCGGGTCGTATCCGCGGTGGACGCATTCGACGGAGGCATAGAAGGATTTCATGTCGATGGCGATATAGGTTCTCGGAAGGGAAATTTTTTCAGAAACTGTAAAACTGGTCTGACTGCCGTCCTTCGCTTTTCCTTCCACTCAGGCCACCTCCCTTCTTCGTTTATAGCCGGAACCTTTCTCCGGGTCTTTTTATGGAACCCGTTTGTAAAGGATCCGGGATCTGAAAAAGGGAGGTCATCCCGCAGCCTTGTCCGATGCTGTCCCGGAAGGCACAGGGAACATAGGCTGCTCATAGAGGAAGATGTCCCCGTAGCCGTTGACATACGGTGCCCCGTCGTTTCTTTTGATGACCTGACTGGGCTTTAAGACGTCCAGGGACTCGACATTGAAGCCGAGGGACTCGAGGATCCCCATGATGTCCAGTTTGGAGGGGAAGCTGTCGCGGTATCCCCAGCCGGTGATGGATGCCACCATGACCGGCCCGACCGCATAGCCGTCTGCGTCTTTCCCGCCGGTCTTCTGCGACAGGGAAAAGAGAAGTTTCTTGTATTTTCCGACGACCATGACCGGGCTGTCTGCCTGCGGTGCGCGATGACCTTCACCTGCCCGGGAGCTCTTTTTCTTTCTGGATCCGTCTTTTCTATTCTTTTCAGACTCAGTGCCGGTCCTGCCGGATTCCTGCATGTACTGGTCTTCATCTGCCGGACAGGCAAGGAATCTGTCCGTATCATGCATGCCGGGCTCGCACATGGCTGTCATATGAAGATATTGTCTGTCAAATGCCATCTTGACCGCTCCTTTCTTTTACATGTTTTCTTCTTGTCTTTTTCTGCACTTCTTCCATTTGCCGCTGTCCTGAAACGGGATCCCCGTCTCGATACAAGAAGAGCGTGCTCTTTTTTCGTCCTGTCCGCCAAAAGAACATATGTTCTGCTCAAAAAGAGAAAAAAATAATAAGCCTCCGGAAATCATGGCTTTCCGGCTGCGCGTTTTTCATTGTGGGACAAAGGTACAGAATTCCCTGCTCTGTTTGAGAGCGTTCTCGAATACCCTGCTGTAGCTGGCAAGCTCCTGCCTGTCGATATCAAGCCCGCGCAGGCGCATCGCCTCCAGCTTGTAGTGAAGGATCGTCTCCGTGACTCCGAGTTCAGCGGCTGTTTCGGAGAAGGATTTCATAAGATTCAGTTGGAGCAGGCATGCTTCCTCCTGGATGCGGCGCTCCTCAAGTTCCCTGACGGATCTCCAGTATGCTTCAGCGCGGACGCGTGCTTTTTCAGGGAAGCAGACACTGCCCTCATTGTACGGGAAGCCTGCATACAGGTAACGATGACGGGACTTTGCAAGCTGCTTCTGCTGTGCCAGGATCTCCCGGTATTCGTGCATATGGCGGTTCCTGAAGCCAACAGCCTGGAACACGTCCTCGTCTTCCAGATAGATGTCAGCCGCCACGAGGTTGCACCGCCGTTCGTCCCATGAGAGGCACCTGCTGTCGATCCCGTGGAGGAAGAGGCTGCCTTCGTCCAGACGGCTGCCGGAGGATATGTTATAGACATGGCCGTCCACCACGTGGGTGATCTCGTGTGCCCCGGCCATGATGTACATGCTTTCATCCAGCTTTATATTCAGTCCGATAACAGGGACAAGCATTTTGTTCCCTTCGGTACGGATGACAGTGGCATAACCCGTGATGGAGCCTTCCAGATCCGAGACGATGATGTCGAGCATTTCAGCGACAGCGCGGGGATCCTTCGTGCCGGCAGTATTATAAAGCTTTTTCATGAACCGCAGAAGATCCCCTGTGTCAGGACATGCCGCGTCCCTGATCCGGGAAGACGGGCCGAACAGCTTTACGCCCATCTTTCCGGAAAGGCTTTTTTCCCTGCCGGAAGAGGCGCGGGGGCTTTTTGCCTCCCCCGCTTTTTCCGGTCCAGCCGGCTTCCCCGCAGTGCCCGTGGTCCCTTTCGCTGCAGTATTTCCTTCTTTTCCCTCTGGCAGAAACTCCGGAATGCAGGGGGACATCCAGGCATGGTCCGTGGAAATGATTCCCGCATTCCCGTCGAATGAGGCCGTTCTCGGATGGATCAGGATCCCCTGAGGACCTGTATTTCTTTCTGCATTTGTTCTTACAATCGATTTCATTTCTGAAACCTCCGAAACAGTGTATAGTCGTCTGCCTGTCCTGCCAGGTCTGGCCGGCACAGGGCACTGCGCTGGCATCATGCCAAAGCAGGTCCTGCCCCGTTTCCGCGAGGATCCAGCTGCCGCCGGATCCTGTGTTTTTTCCGTAAACATCAGAAACCGCTCCATTCATTCCTCATCAGAGGTGAGCAGCTCGACTGCCTTGTTGATCGCCTTGACGGCTTCCGCGGTCTTCTCCGATTTCCGTTCTACAGCTCCCTGGTTGCCCCGGGTGGTGTACCGTTCTGTCAGCTTCTGCTGTGCGAGGAGGGCGGCTTTCTGCAGCTCCATGGACAGTTCAAGCAGCTTATCGTCCGGGAGGTCCCCTTCCGCAAGGCGGGCAGCCTCGCCGTACAGCCTCCGGAGCCGGGCCTCGCCCTTTTTGCCGCTGATGTCACGCATTTTGTCGAGTGCTTCCGCCTGCTGCATGGCAAGTGGGGAATTGTCCATCCCGAGGAGTTCCTCCACGGACATACCGAAGATCTGCGCCATCCTGACGGCGGTGTCTGCATAGGGGATCCTTGTCCCCTTTTCGTAATTGATGATGGTACTCTGCGCGACGCCGCACATCTCGGCAAGCTTTTTCCTTGTCATCCCCATCTCTTCCCGGAGCCTGACAAGCCTTTCCCCGAACTCAGCGTAGGGGATCTTTTCATTCTCAGCCATAACTCACCTCTTCTCTCTGATAGAAAGCCACGATGGTAACTATAGCCACATCCTGCATTGAAAAGCCACAATCATAAACCGTTAAATGTTTACATTCGTGAACACACGATTGTGAAGGCTGCTTGGTTGTTTCAGGATGGATGCCTGGGAACCAGTTATGCCCTGTCAGAACAAGTCATCAATTTTACCTTGAAAACCGCTGAATTTTGTTATTGACAGTATCAATTCCGGTGTTGTATATTCTATCCAGGCCCCGAAAACAAACATACGGTCGAATGCATGGCGTTTACGTTTGAAAACAGGATGTGGAGTTGATAGCATTAATATATCCCTTGAACATACGTTTGTCAACTGCTAAATGTTACATTCGTGAACTTTCATAAAGAGAAAGGAAGATCCCTTTTGTGACTTTCCGGGTAAAGCGGCCCGGGAGGATCGTGAGAGAAAGACGATTTTCCATCCGATCCTGAGTCCATGGTAACAGGGGTGGTGTCCGTTTAGAGGGACTTTGACAACGGTAAATCTAAATTTTTTATAAATTTGCTGCATAGTGAAAACGCCCACTGTCTGCTTCCGGCCTGTATGATGCTTTTCCGGATGGAAGGGGTGCTGACGACAACCCGGCAGGAACTGCCTTCCGTAGACAATACAGGGATACGGACCGATGCTGATCCAGCCGTATATAAAAGGTTTATAAATGACCAGGGAGGTAAAGATGGATACAGAAACTCTTAAAAACAAAGGGAGCCAGCGCATGCTGGCAAGGTTCGATCCTAAAAACTACGTGACCTGCTATAACTGCGGGACGCTTCTTTTGAAGACCAGGGAGTCAGAATCGATCGTCTACTGCCATAAGTGCGGGGCAAGCGAGTTCGTATACCTGAAGAACTGGATGCTGATCCGGATGCCCGCAAAGCAGATGGATGCGAAAGACACGCGGGAGAGGCTGCTGAAGGCGGCAGATTGGATCAGCATGATGATGGACGCACAGACAGACACGGTCCACGAGCAGATGCCCTGAAGTAAACAGCAGATACATCAATAACGAAAAGTACATAACAGTGAGATTGGCCACAAGACCCCCGAACCGGGCATAAGGACCCGGAAGTCCGGCGTGGCTAATCGAGAGTCTGCCAGGAGGTTGGATCCGGCTTAGGAACCGGAATGGACCCGGCAGAACGTTTTTTTCCCCGGGAAGGGGCGCCTGTGAAAGGTGACACATTTTTGTGTCGTCTTTCGCAAAGGCAGGTACAGCAGGCATGATTTGCCCTGCGCACCTGTACAGGCGTCCCGGCGAGGCCTGAGGGAAAGACCGTTCTGCCGGGCTTTTTTATTGCCCGGGAAAGATGTGAAGTTCCGGTCCGGCTCTTCAACAGATGTTTATGGCATCTCTGCAGCAGGGACGATTTTTACAGAAAGGATTGCAGAAAAACACTGCGGCATGGGGTGAACCCCCCGGTTTACCTGGGAGATTCTAAACAATTTATAAAAAAACCGGATTCAGGGGTTTCATAACGCCTCGAAAATCTGGGGTTAGTAGAAGGGCGGCGCTGTGAACGTCTCTCGCGCCTTCCCGGGATGGTTCATAAACAAAACAGATATTCATGAGGAGGAAGAAAAAGTGATGACAGTAGTGAGCATTGAAGACATCCCCTACGATGCCATGGGCGACTACAGCGCCTTCAACTTTGATTTTAAGAGAAAGGAGGAAAGACCGGTCACGGATCCTGAAAGGGATGGTGATGGTGCGGATGCCATATAGGGCATCGTATCACTGCGCCTGAGCATTTCAAAATTCCAGAGAGGCAATACCTTCGTCTCCCCCTGACAGGGAAAGGACATGAGATCCAGGGACCTAAGATCCCGATGCACGGCTGCCCCGCAGCATGAGGGAGACAGATAAGGAAGGTATTTGAACAGGCCCAGGAGCCCCGTTAAAAAAAACGGGTGCGCCTGAGCCTTATTCCAGTGCATCAGACACACCGGGCTGTGTAAAACAGCCTGACCAATGAACGGCAGATGGCCGCCCGTTGCTTACAAAGCAGAAAGGCGGTCAATATGATGACGTTAAGGGAACTGATGGACAAAGTTGATGATGCAGCGGCAAAAGGCACAAGGCCCACAGTCCAGATGATGATCAATCCGGAAAACCCGGTAGTCGTGAAGGAATCTTTGGGAGAGGACATTTACATCGCTGTATTTTCGAATGGATATGTGTTTTATAAGAACGACATGCACATGACCTTCTTCCCCCTGCATATCTGCAGGGAGTATGCAGAAAAAGATGTGATGGGCGAGGAGCATGTGATCCCCTTCTCCGTATTTGCGGACCAGCCCTGGCAGATGCGCGTTTTCATGGAAGGTGAAAAACGCATGGTGCACAACGCCAACAGCAGCAGGGGCTATGCGGGGGTGATCTCCTATGACGCTTTTTCCGGCGACAGCTATCTGCTATCCGACGGCGGCGCGTCGGATCCCCTCATCATCATGGTGGAAGAAGTATGCCGGGAGGAGGAACATGACCTGCTGGTCAAGGCGCTTTGCAGTCTCACAGACAGGCAGAGATACATGCTGTTTGAGTGGGTCCTGACAGGTAAGACACAGGAGGAGATCGCCGTCACAATAAGCTCCACGAGGGCAAACGTGGCGACGACCCTGAAAAAAACATTAAGGAAACTCCGTATCTCCTTCGGGATCGAGGGAATATACAGACCGTCACAGGATGGCAAAAAAAATGTTAAAGGATAAGGCAGCCTGAAACGGATCCCTGCAGATTTCTGCATCGGATCCGCAGGACGGAAAAGAAACAAAGAAAAATGATCCAGATGGGGAACCGGGCAGGTTAGATCGACCGCCCGGTTCCCCTTGTTTTTGCCTTTGAGGTCACATTTGCCAGTTTTTTTCTGGGGTTAATATAGGGGCCTGCATGCCCCGGAAAGGAGGCAGGATCAATGAAGACATAGAGCCTGGCAGGCAGGAAATGCCGCCATATGGAAACAGGACTAACGAAACCAAAATAACAGGAAAGGAAGGGCAAAGACAGAATGAGGACGAAAAATCTGGTTAAAAAGATTATGTCCGGAGTGCTCTGTACGGTCATGACGCTGTCCGTAACGGCGGCTCCGATGCCCGTATGGGCACAGGAACCCGGGAATGACAGGGACGTCGGTGAATACGCGGCATCCCTGCCGGAACTGGAGGACGTAAGGGATCAGCTCGACAAGGACGAGATCGTCTCTTTCGAGGATATTGAAGTGGATTTTGATGCAGAGATCGACCTCTCAAAAGATTTTACAGGCATCACGATCCCTGACAAAAAGAAGGTGAAGGTATCCTTCTATAAGGCTGGAAATGCTGACCGGAAGGACTTTTCCACGAGCCGCCCCGGGACCTACAAAGCTTCATATTTTGCGGAGCCTGCAGATTCCACGCACCCTGCATACAGGTTCAGCCGGAAGATCACTGTAAAAGAAGCCAGGAAAGAGAT
>JAUNJS010000060.1:8776-11939 GCA_030533125.1 Eubacteriales bacterium
ACAGCAGTTTCTTCGAACAGGGCTGCTTCAGCTCCCGCTGAAATCCTGACAGAAGGACCTTCTGATCAGAAGTCAGTGAGCACACCCAGGAAGGATTCTGCTGAACCGAAGGCTGAAGAAGGATCCACGTCTGAAAAGGGATCAGAAGCAAAGGATGGATCCGCCGTTTCCACCGACCATGTGGTAACGGCCGCAGCGGATACGCCTGCAGCAGGTGATCCGGCATCTGAAGGATCATCCGCAGAAAAAGCAGCAAACGAACAGACCGGAAAAACTGAGAGCACTTCAAATGCGGATACAGCCGGTACAAAGGGATCTGGGAAAACAACAGCTTCCAGAGAGACTACAGGTACAGGTTCGACAGAAACTGCTACGGCACCTGCATCCGCTTCTGCGGAAGCATCCACTGCGGAATCTGCCGTATCTGCCACAGGGGACACAAACCAGTCTTCAGGGGAAGCCGGAATGGACGATCCCTACGGCGACGACTCCGGATGGACGACCTCCGGTATCATCCGCTGGGCGACCGAGCAGGAGGAGATCTCCCTGGCGGAGATGGGGGTCGGCGAGACCGTGACCTTTGAAGTTCCCTCTAAGAGGGGATTGAAAGCCGCTTCCACCGGCACCATGACTGTCGAGATCACGAAAGGCGAGCGTTACCACTACTACGATTACGGCCTGGGAACGTTCTGGACGCATCCCTATTACGTAAAATACGGAAATATCACGGCGACTGCGTACTGCATCGAGCCTTCGAAGAGTGCTCCGGATTCCGGCACCTATACGATCACCAAGCTCAAGGACAGCAAGACGCTGGCGAAGGTCTGCTACTACGGTAATAAGTATTCCGGAGACGAAGGCTTTTTTGCAGAGAGATACCCCGATTTTCCGGCTCCGGAGCGCTTTATCATCACGCACCTGGCGGCAGGCTACGCGAATGAGGGAGAGGACGCCTTTCGGGGTACATACGATAAAGGCAGGAACCTTGCGCTCGAGATGTACAACTACTGCCAGAGCATGCCGGACATCCCTGACGTGGACATGGAGTTCTCCGATGACAGCGTCGCAGCCTATGTGGAAGGCACCACGCAGCGGACGAAAGAGATCACTTTCAAAGCGGACGTCCTGCAGACGGTCACCTTCAAACTCCCATCCGGGGTGAAACTCCACAATGTCTCGACCGGGAAGACCAGTGCAGCAGGCGCGAATGTCGAGATCCCCGGAGGGACGAAGTTTTATTTCAGCGCGCCCCTGACGCAGGCACAGGACACGGGCCTTACATGGCACTCAAAGATGACCGGCAGCGTCACCAAGGACTATTCCGCCTACACGGTCAAGGGCGGGTCCGACGAGGAACAGGACCTTGCGCTCGTGTTCGGCGAGGCAGTCGGCGATGAAAAGTATGTTGAGATGGATGTCACCTGGGTGCAGGGATCGACGCTCACCATTACCAAGACCAATGCCGCGGGGACAAAGAACCTTGCCGGCGCGGTCTACGGCGTATACTCCGATAAGGACTGCAAGAACCTGATCGTTAAGATGCCGGCGACCAACTCCAGCGGCACTTCCACTGTTGAATTGAACGCCATCGGCACGGTCTATCTCAAGGAACTCACCGCTCCAGAAGGTTTCAAACTCAGCACGGAGGTCATCGCCGTGACCCTGACCGCGGGGAAGACGACCACGAAAACGATCAAGGATGAGGAGATCCTCGGGACCATCAAGGTCACCAAGGAAGGGCAGGTCCTGACCGGGGCTGATACCAATTCAAATGGAACGAAGTTTTCCTATGAGAAGGCAAAACTTGCAAACGCCACGTTCAGCGTGACGGCTGCAGAAGAGATCAGATCCGCTGATGGCACCGTAGCCTATAAAAAGGGAGCCGCAGTCGGCACCCTGAAGACAAACAGCAGTGGAGAAGCTTCGATCTCCGGCCTTCCCATGGGCGCCTATACGGTCACCGAAACCGGAGCACCTGCGAACTTCGTGAACAAGGGAGAGAGCAAGTCCGTTACCCTGAAAGCAGGAAGCACCAGCGCTGATGTTACTGTCACGGCTTCCTTTACCGATGACCGCCAGAAAGTGGAAGTCACCGCTGTCAAGGAGGACAAGCTGACCAAAACTCTCCTGTCCGGCGCGGTCTTCGGCATGTACGCAGGCGCAGACATAAAAAACAATGAAGGCACTGTCATTGTCGCAAAGGACACACTCATCGGGAAGGTAACGACCGGCTCCGATGGAAAAGGCACGTTCGCCGCGGACCTTCCCCTGGGCAGGAAGTTTTATGTGAAAGAGCTTACAGCCCCGGCGGGATATAAACTGAACGGGAGTGATACCTACAGCTTTACGACCACCTACACCAACGACCAGCAGGCAGCGATTACTTTCACCCACACGTTCACGAACGAAGAGATCCGCGGAAAGCTCACCATCTTTAAGGAGGGTGAAGTACTCGTTGGAGCGGACGTAACCGACGCGGGGACCACGTTTAAATACGAAACCAAAAAACAGAAATACGCCACCTTTGCTGTCTATGCCGGCGCGGACATCGTTTCAGCAGGAGGGAAAACGATCTACAAAAAGGGCGACCTGGTAAAGGACGGCCTTGTGACCGGTACGGACGGCAGTGTTACCCTGGATAATCTGTACCTTGGCACCTATACCGTGAAGGAGACCGCAGCGCCTGAGAACTTCGTCCTTAACGGAGAAAGCAGGGACATAACCCTGTCCCTCGCCTCCCTGTCCGGGGAAGTCGTCCTCGGGGAAGTGACTATCAGGAACGAACGACAGAAGGCTAAGGTTACCGTCACGAAACAGGATGATACAACGAAAAACCCGCTTTCCGGCGGCATATTCGGGATCTATGCCGGCGCGAACATCATGTCCTATGACGGGAAGATCGTCGCGAATAAGGATACCTTCATTGAGAAGGTGACGACCGGATCTGACGGAACAGCAGTCTTTAAATCGGACCTGCCCCTGAATAACAGCTACTACGTGAAGGAGATCCAGGCTCCGGAGAATTATTACCGCAACCAGAAAGATTCCTACAGTTTCACATTCCGTTACACCAATGAAAAGGAGGCGGTCGTCTCATTTGCGCATACCTTTGAGAACGAGCGCGTCAACGCCCGGATCGACCTGACCAAGGTGGATAAGGAGA
>JAUNJS010000332.1 GCA_030533125.1 Eubacteriales bacterium
AGTAACGCCTCCGAACCGATTGTGGTTCAGAGGCGTTATTGAGGACAGGAGTGTTCCTTTGTCCTTACTTTTAGTCCGTAACATGTCCGTCACAGCTGATCGTAACAACCTGCCACGGAATGAACCTGCCGCTTGCCCGCAGCGCATTTTCTGCTGCTCTCTGCAGCCCGCCGCAGCAGGGAACTTCCATGCGGACGATCGTTACACCCTTGATATCATTGTCACGGATGATTGCGGTCAGCTTTTCCGTGTAGTCAACCGCATCCAGCTTGGGGCAGCCGATCAGAGTGACCTTTCCTTTCATGAAGTCCTCATGCATGTTGGCGTAGGCATAAGCCGTACAGTCCGCTGCGATCAGCAGCTTCGCGCCTTCAAAGAACGGAGCCTGCGTCGGTACGAGTTTGATCTGGCAGGGCCACTGTCCGAGACGGGAGACCGGACGATAACCGGTGTCCAAAGGCCCGGGCTGCGCGGCTTCTTTTCGTGCAAACTGTTTGATACGGGACCCCGGACAGCCGCCGGCGGGAAGTTCTCCTCCAACGGCAGGATGTGCCATCATTTCTGCTTTCCGCTTTGTCTCATCTTCGATCTGCATGATCTCTTCTGTCGTCATAGTTTTTCCTCCCTGCTGAGCCGCCTTTACGGCAGCCTCATCATAAGCCGGTGCCTCGCGCTCCTCAAAAGAGATTGCTCCGGTGGGGCATCCCGGCAGACAATCGCCAAAACCGTCGCAGAAATTTTCACGGACCAATTCAGCCTTTCCGTTTATGATTTCGATTGCGCCCTCATGGCAGGCGCCGGCGCACAGTCCGCAGCCATTGCACTTTTCTTTATCGATCTTAATAATTTTCCGAATCATTTTCTGACTCCTCCTCTGGCTTTCTTGATTCTGCAACTTGATTTTAGTATAATTTATCAAACGGTTCGGTTGTATTTACAACGGAAAGGCGCTTTTATGAAAGAATTTGTTCCCGTGCTGAAGAGAACGAAGCTGTTTGCCGGTGTAGGCGATGAGGATATTACTTCCATGCTGTCCTGCCTCGGAGCAAGTCTCCGTACATACAAGAGGGGCGAGTATGTGTTGCGGGAGGGGGAACGGCTCAGCGATCTCCTCGTCCTCGCTGAGGGCAGCCTCCATATTCAGAGAGATGACTACTGGGGAAACCGCAGTATTCTCGGACAGATCGGAGTCGGAGAAATATTCGGGGAAGCATATGTCGCACCGGAAAGCGGTACGCTCCTGAATGACGTCATTGCGGTAGAAGACAGCTCTGTTTTTCTCTTTGATGTGAAACGCGTTATTACGACCTGCTCCTCCGCCTGCCGCTTTCATACCATGGTCGTACAAAACCTTTTCTTTGCTGTTTCGGAAAAGAACAGAAGCCTGGTTCAGAAACTGGGTTATCTATCGAGGAGGACAACGAGAGAAAAACTCATCTCGTATCTTTCCGAAGAGGCAAAGAAGCAAAACAGTTCGTACATCACTATTCCGTTTAACCGGCAGCAGCTTGCGGACTACCTCTCAGTCGATCGGAGCGCAATGTCGAATGAACTGTGTAAGATGCGTGATGACGGATTGCTGGAGTTTGAGAAAAACCGGTTTAAACTGCGATAACGGTGTTGTAAAATAAAAAAAACCCCGGGCAGTTGATCATCAGCAGCCCGGGGGGATTGTATTCCCGGACGCAGTACTGCGGGAGCTTCCGCACATTGTTCTCTTCAGTCGTGCGGACGAAGTTCAGGAAGGAAGGGATAATCGATTTCGATTTTTATTTCGTGGAGGAGAAATCATGTCCTGCTGGCATTATACGGTGGTATTGAGAATTCCTGCTTCCGCGCTCGGGTTCAAATCTCTGCGGGAGTGGAATGAATTTCTGAGGAAACATGAAGACGACTTCAGCTGGGAAGAGGATTGCTTCTGCGAATCTTTGAGTGAAGACTTTCCGCTTCTTTACAGCCGGGGATGGAGAAACAATAAAGATCCGGACCGGCAGTTGGATCAGAGAGATCCGGAACATCCGGATATTGTCCCGGGACCGTTCCTTGATTATTATCTCAGGGATGATTATCCGCTCCAGCCTGATGACAACAGTTTTGGTGAAATAAACGAGATAAGATGTCTGGATGAAAGTGACATGAAGGAATACCTGCCTGTCTATCAGAGCCTGTTTCCACATTTTACACTGAAGGATATGGAGGCTGTACGCGAGTGTATATTTGAGTATTATGACGGGAGCGACGCACCCTACCTCTATTCATATGAATGGTATTGAGACCGCGCTGCCACATATTCATCTATTTTTATTAAGGTCACGATCCACTTCACATATATACTGGATCGATACGCTTCACACATTATACTAAATCATGATGCAGAAAATGAAAGACAGTACAAAAGACAGTCGGATAAATGATAATCTGACTTCTTCAGAACAGAATATGATCCAGTCCCGTGAAGAAGCTGTGAAGCGTGCGAGACAGAGAAGGCAGGAAAGGGCGGACGGCAGTCCGGCCGTCGGGCAGCAGAGGCAGTCCCGGAGGCAGTCTCGGAACGGATCTGTACGGAAACCGGCGGAAGGCGGTTTCCGGCCCGTGCGGGCGGCCGGCACACGCCGGCAGGCAGCTGCTGCGGAGAAGGGTGCCGCGCAGAAGAATGCCCCGGGGGGCAGCGCCGGGACCGCGCGGGCGGCCGGCACACGCCGGCAGGCAGCTGCTGCGGAGAAGGGTGCCGCGCAGAAGAATGCCCCGGGGGGCAGCGCCGGGACCGCGCGGGCGTACGGTACACGCCGGCAGGCAGCTTCTGCGGAGAAGGGCGCCGCGCGGAAAAACGCTGTGCGGAAGAAGGTTCATTCGCGCGGCATCCGGGCCGCGCGGAAAAGTCCCGTTTCACGGCGCGGACCTTTTGTCCCCTTCGTACTCGCGATCCTGCTGCTCCTCTGCGTGCTGTTTGTTTTTCCCGGAGTTGTTCCCCGGGTTTTCCGATGGTACAGCGAAACGTACGGCAGGGATACGACGCCGCCTGTCATCGAACTGAACTCTGATCCGGACTATGTGGTCTATCCGGGACAGGAATACGAGGAAGAGGGTTACACCGCCTCCGACGACCGGGACGGAGATCTGACAGAGAAAGTCAGCCGGACTGTCGAGGAAGACAGGATCTGCTATCGTGTATCGGATGAGGCCGGCAACAGCACAGTCCTCTACCGCCGGATCCCCTACGCGGAGGTCTCTTCCAACATCCGGCAGGGTTACAGTTCCGCGGAGGAACTGGCAAAAATGCGGGAGAGCTTCCGGAAGGCGGAAACCGATGCGTCCGGTTCCGGGAAAATTATCTATCTCACTTTCGACGACGGCCCCGGGCAGTACACGGAGCGGCTGCTGGATATCCTGGAAAGAAACAATGTCCATGTGACCTTTTTCGTCACCGGAGCTTTTCCCGCGTACGAGGATCTGATTCATAAGGAATATGAGGCCGGCCACAGTATAGGCATCCACTCATTTTCGCATGATTACGATAAGATCTACGCGGATGAGGACGCGTTCTGGAAGGATATCGGAAAGATGCAGGAGATTGTCGTCCGGCAGACCGGGTATGCGACGAACCTGATGCGCTTTGCCGGAGGGAGCTCCAATACCATGGGAACCTGGCAGAAACCCGGGATCATGGAACATCTGGTGAAACAGGCACCCAAAAAAGGATTTCAGTATTTTGACTGGAACGTATCCAGCGGAGACGGCTCGGCGGAAGGGGACAGCGCCATGGTGATCTCGAAGATCACCGAGCAGATTCAGAACTTCGATGAATCCGTGGTCCTTTGCCACGACACCAAAGAGTATACTGTCAACGCCATGGAATATCTCATTCCCTGGCTTCTCGACAGGGGATACACAATCCTGCCGCTCTCGTCTGACAGCGAGCCCGCGCATCATCTGGAAGGCTAGATATAAGAATGAACAGACAAG
>JAUNJS010000333.1 GCA_030533125.1 Eubacteriales bacterium
CGCTCTTCGATTCCGTTCTTCAATCCCGCCGGAACAGGTCCCTTGTATACACCTTTTCCTGCACGTCGTCGAGAACGGGGTCATAACGGTTCGCGATAATAGCGTCACAGCTATACTTGAATTTTTCGATATCATTGACAACGAGGGAGCCGAAGAAGGTTGTCCCGTCGCAGAGGGTCGGTTCATACACAATGACTGCAGCGCCCTTGGCTTTGATCCGCTTCATGACGCCCTGGATCGAGGACTGGCGGAAGTTATCCGAATTGGCCTTCATAGTCAGGCGGAAGACACCGACAGTAATCGGGCGTTCCTTCTCCTCGTTCCACATGTTCGCGCCGGTATAGCTGTAATAGCCTGTCTTCCTGAGGACGCGGTCCGCGATGAATTCCTTTCTCGTGCGGTTGGAGGACACAATGGCATCGATCAGGTTTTCCGGGACATCCTCATAGTTCGCAAGAAGCTGCTTTGTGTCCTTCGGCAGGCAGTAGCCGCCGTAGCCGAAGGAGGGATTGTTGTAGAAATCTCCGATGCGGGGGTCGAGGCACACGCCGCGGATGATCTCAGCCGTGTTCAGTCCTTTCATCTCCGCGTATGTATCCAGCTCGTTGAAAAAACTGACCCGGAGCGCCAGATATGTGTTTGCAAACAGCTTGACTGCCTCCGCCTCCGTGAAACCCATGTGGAGCACCTCCACATCCTTTTTTTCCGCGGCTTCCACCAGAAGGCCCGCGAAAACCCGGGCCGCCTCCGCCGACTGTTCGTCGCAGGATACAATGATCCTGGACGGATACAGATTGTCGTAAAGCGCCTTCGATTCCCGCAGGAACTCAGGGGAAAACAGAATCCGGTCCGTGCCGTACCTCTCCCGTACCCGCTTCGTATATCCGACAGGAATCGTGGACTTGATGACCATTACCGCGCGATCCGAAGACGCCAGCACCAGTTCGATCACAGCCTCCACTGCGCTGCAGTCAAAGTAGTTCTTTTCCGGGTCATAGTTGGTTGGCGCGGCAATGACGACGTAATCCGCGTCGCGGTACGCCGCGGCGCCGTCTGTCGTCGCTTTCAGTCGAAGCACACTCTTTCCCGCCTTCGCCTCCGCGAAATACTGCTCGATGTACTCGTCCCGGATCGGACTGATCCATTGATTCAGCATCTCCACCTTTTCCGGCAGGATATCTACCGCCGTCACCTCATTGTACCGCGCGAGCAGCACCGCCAGCGACAGGCCCACATATCCCGTCCCCGCAACCGCAATATTCATTATCCTCTCCAATCCCGGCCTTCATCTGCCTGGGGCGTCCCGTTTATCTTCCTCATCTTTGCCGCGCAAAGATGTCCCCTGCCGTGCGGCGCATCCGCTAAACTCTGAAATTCGGACATCTCCCGCTCTATCAGCTCTATTAGCCCTATTGTTCCTATTGGCTCTATCAGCTGCTCTTTCAGCCCTATTTCCACTGCCTGTCCAGCCAGAGGATTCTCGCGCGCACATAGTCGCCGATGTTCTCCGCCTTTTTGATCTTCCCGGCGTCCTCCCCCAGATCACCTTCCAGACTCCTGCAGTCCCGCAGCACCTCGTCAACCGTTCCGGACAGCGCCCCGCTCTGCGAGAGCGCGCGCCATTTTTCCTTTACGATCTGCCGGAAGTCCTCCATCTTCATGGCGAGGATATACCAGATGTTGGACCGGTCCACTTCCATCATGACCTTCTGAAAGACGGACGCGTAATATCCCGCGTCGGGATCCTCGTAGTAAGCCCAGTTAAAATCCCAGGGCGCGAGGAATGTGAGCCGGGGGTAACGGCTGTCCTGCGAAAAATCCACCGCCATGTAACAGTTCCCGGAACCCACGTCATAGTTCTGGACCAGTTCCTCCACGATGATCATATCCGCGAGAGAATCCGGATCGAGAACCGCGCAGACCGCTTCGAAGCCCGTCGCGTAGACCCCGTCCGCCGGCACAGCCCTGTTTTCGGCATCCAGCATCATCGGCTTGTCATGGACGGCAGCCTCATAGAGAACCGTGAATACGCTCTGCGTGTACTGACGGATATATTCCTCCTGTTCTTCCGACCAGAGGTCGCTTTTGACGGTATAATCCCTGGCGGGAAGGACGCGCGCGGTCCCGGCAAGATCCGTCACCTCCGGCATCTCCGGAATCGTAAAATACACGTCCTCCTCCGAAACATGATTGTCCATTTCCAGAAGGTAGCCGACGTTCGTCCGGCCGTCTCCCTGTTCCGGCTCCGTGATATCTATTCTGTCCTTTGCGGCCTGATTCTGTTCACAGAGCACATAGATGCCCTGCGGTTCCCCGTTCAGATACAGATTCACAAAGACGCAGTCGCTGCTGTAGTACTCCCCGCCAAAAACCGTCTTTGCCAGGTGAAGCGCCATATAATCCGGGGCGAGGTTCCAGTAGGAGCGAAGCAGCACCCAGCTCTTATACGCGCGTCCGTCATGGAGCCCCAGCATCTTCTGCTTCTGTTCAAATTTAATGCGGTACGGTTTTTCATCCGAGACGTCCGCCGAGTTTCCCCGGACCCGGATGCCCCCGGGTGCCGTGAGGCGATACTCCTCCGCGCAGTTGAATACATCGACCATCGCCGGAACATATTCCTCCGTGGAGTTGACCGGCCGTCCCTCCTGTGTCGTCACGTAGACGCAGGGATGCTCTTTTTCCTCCGCGATTGTCTGTAGATCCGTGTCGATCCTCTGCTTCTGCGCCGCGTACCAGGCCCGGACCGTCGCGTCTTCCGAAGCGCTCTCCGCAGTATCCGCAGTATTTCTACTTCTCCCCGCATCCGCGGTCCCGCACCCTGAGAGGCAGAGGCACAGGACGGACAACAGGATCACTGCAGCCAGGCGTCCGCACCGCATAAACAGGCTCTTCAATCCGGTATCCTCCCCACGCGTTTTTATTTCTCTTCATCCACCGCATGCAGATCGTTTCCCACATCGTCCAGAAACGTCCGCAGAGATATTTTCTTCTTCAGCTCCACGGGATATTCTCCGGCTCTGTGGCGTAGAAACTCGTCCGGGATATCCTCCGGCTCCGCAAATACAAACATATTATCCGGATCATATACCGGGCAGGTTTTCAGATGCGGGTTATCGGAGAGCAGTTTTTTCCCCAGAATGACTGCCTCATTGACCCGCAGTGTTTTCCCCGTGCTCCCGCTCTGCACGATTTCCAGGATGATCCTGCTCCGGGCTTCCATTCGGAGATAGGTCTCATAGGGGATCCAGTCACAGCATCGAATCCCGGGAGGGAAAGCCTTTCGCTGTGCCTTCGGCACGCCGATCAGAAAGAAGGCACAGTGAAACCCTCTGCCGGTCAGGTTTTCCCATATACGCAGTATTTTTTCCCGACGCTCTTTTATTTTGCCGATAAAGAGGATCTCGTATTCCTCTTCTGCCGGAAGGAACCTTTCAGAAAAGTCGGAGGAAGGAAGATCATGAAACCGGAGCCCGTATCGCATCGCGTCTGCCGGATCAAAGGAATAGATCAGATCCGCACCTCTGCGTCCCCCCGTACGCGAAATGCCCGGTCCATAGTTTCTGCATTTACTGATCAGATCCGTGAACATCACGACAACTCTCGAACCGGGAAACTCTTTCCGAAATTCATCGTATAACCCCAGTTCCAGTATTCTGAGAAAACACCTGTCCAGAATAAAACAGGGCGGCTTGTCCGGATCCTCCAGAACCGCAGATGCCTGCCGGTTCTTCCGGATGATCTGACTGACAATCAGGTAAAAAAAGGGCCGGCGGATCAGAGGAGGCAGCCATCTGTACAATTCGAGGCTTCGCGTCAGTGTTTTCCAGACACGCCATGTCACAAAAACAGCATCGCCGCAAGCCGCAGTATCTTCAAATATTACAGGATAATACTCCCCCGGAAAACAGATTAAATAATTATATGAAGTAGTACTTTTCATTTTTCAGTCCCTTTACTGCTTT
>JAUNJS010000334.1 GCA_030533125.1 Eubacteriales bacterium
AGCTGACCATCTTTGATAAGGACGGGCAGGAAGTTGAAAGCTGGGTATCCGAGGAGAAGCCGTACTATATCGAAAAGCTGCCGGCGGGGGAGTACACCCTGCGGGAAGAAACGGCACCGGACGGTTATCTCCGTGCGGAAGACGCGAAGTTTACCGTGAATGAAACCGGCGAGATTCAGACCGTCATCATGAAGGACGATTACACGAAGGTGGAAATCTCCAAGCAGGACATCACAAATAGCAAGGAGATCCCCGGCGCGAAACTGACCATCTTCGATAAGGACTGGAAGGAAGTCGAAAGCTGGGTATCCGAGGAAAAGCCGCATTATATCGAGCGCCTGCCTGTGGGTGAGTATACGCTTCGTGAAGTGACTGCCCCGGACGGCTACGATGTGGCGGAGGATGTGAAGTTCACGGTTGCGGAGACCGGTGAAATCCAGCATGTGGTGATGAAGGATGCTCCGAAGAAGCAGCCGGAGACACCGACCACGCCGTCAAATCCGACCAACCCGACGAATCCGACAACACCTTCGACTCCGACCACAGAGACAGCAAAGGAAACACCGACCACGCCGAAGACCGGTGACGAACGCAGCCCGCTGATCTGGCTGCTGCTCCTCGGTCTTGGTGGAGGAATGGCGGGTGCTGCCTGGTTCCTGCGGAAGAAAGGAAAGGAAGATCAGAATCAGGACTGATGATTGATCTGATGTGCTGAAAAGCACAGGAAATGCGAAGTCCCCGGTTTCGGCCGGGGGCTATTTTCCGTGTTTTTAAAGAGGTGCAATATTAGTCAAAACTTATTCGTCAGAAAATGATATTATTCCCTTACAACTCATAAACGGTAAGGAATAGGAGCAAGTAATGAAAAAAGTGAGTTCATGGCATATTGGTGTTGCGGCTGAAGCTTTTGCCGCTGCACAGTTTGCGAGATACGGGATTAATGTTTCTGTTCAGTATGGTGCTAATCAGCCGGAATATGATCTTATTGCATCAATGGGAGATTTGATCCTGAAAGTATCCGTTAAGGGAAGTCAGGACGGCGGCTGGGGTTTGACACAAAGCTATAAAAAAGACTGTGACTACCATGAGGCAATCGATAAATGGTTAGCAACTCATGGAAAAAAGACTATTTTTTGCCTTGTTCAATTTAAAAATGTTGCTGATGAACAGCTTCCAAGGATGTATCTTGCTACTCCCAGCGAGATTGCTCAGGTACTACACAATTCCCGATCAGGGCTGGGGGAAACCGTTCTGAGGGAATACCATGTTTGGGGTAAAAAAGCCAGTGCAGCCGGGACAATTGATAAGCTTCCCAATGAATGGCTGTTCACTGCAGAACGTGCTACACAGATGTTTAATCAATACGCATAGACCACACCGGACACCCTTGTCTACTTAACAAATGCGGCATTTCTCACTTTGTGTCGTGGAAAAAACCGAGGTGATCGTGTTTATCTTTGCGATGAAGGGAGGACTCCATATGGATCAGAGTAAAATAGGAGCATTTTTAAAAGAACTTCGCAAAGAGAAAGGGATTACTCAGGAACAGATGGCTGACGAACTGGGGGTAACAGGCAGAACCATATCTCGATGGGAGACCGGCAGCAATATGCCGGATATCAGTTTATTAGTGGAGATCGCTGAGTTCTTTGATGTCAGTATCCCTGAAATCATCAGAGGGGAAAGGAAAAGTGAGGATATGAAAGAAGAGGCTAAAGAAGTTGCGGAAACCATGTCGGATTATGCGAAAGCGGAAAAAGAGCAATTGGTAAAGAGTATACGGAATCTCAGTATCATGGGCCTTATAGCGTTCATAGTATATATGGTGCTTGGGAAAACCGGTGTTTACGACAGCAACAACGTAGCTCGATATTTCTATAAACTCAGTGAAGTGTTGATTTATGTTACAGTGGTGATGTTTCCTTTGTATACTACGGGATTGTTGGGCAGACTCAGATTTAAAAACACATATCCTCAGTTCAGCAATATTCCGCGGCCCGTACTAAAAGTTTTATTATTTATTGTGGCTTTTGCAGCGGCAGCATTGATAAGAATTTTAATATCCTGCCTGACATGAATTCTTCGAAAAAAAAGCTTCACTTGCTTTTCAGACAGCCAATCACACTGTGAGGATGAATGAGGCTATCGACTTCCGGACGGTGGATGATAATAACGAGGAATGAAGAAGGCAGATGATGTTATAAAGTACAACTATATTGTATGGAAAGAATGGGTTGTGCAAAAAAGTGAAGATCAGGGCTTGACTCTACCATTATGGCAGGCATTACGGTAATGATGAGCTCAAAAAACCCATGGGAGGAAAACCATATGCTGAGAATCGGTGAATTTTCAAAACTCTCCAGAGTCAGCATCCGAATGCTTCGCCATTACGATGATATTGGCCTGCTGAAACCAGCCCTGATCGACGACTTCACAGGATACCGCTATTACAACCCGGAGCAGCTGCCGGTGATCGGACGGATTACGGCGCTGAAGGATATGGGATTTACGCTGGCGGATATCGTGAAGATCCTTGAGATTTACGAAAACAGAGAGGAGCTGGACAACTATCTTGTGAAGCGGCAGCTTGAACTGAAAAAGATCTCGGAAAAGGCGGAATATCAGATGCGGCTCCTGGATACAGCCCGAGAAAGGCTGAGAAAGGAACAGGACATGAGTTACAATGTATCGATCAAAACGATCCCGGAACGCTATGCTGCAACTGTCCATATGACGATCCCACACTATGAAGATGAAGGCCTGGTATGGCAGATCCTGAACGAAGAAACGGCTCCCCTGAATGTGGTTCCTGCGGAGCCCTGCCTTGTAGCGGCGGAGTATCTGGATGATGAATACAAGGAAAAAGATGTGGAACTGATCGCCTGGAAGACCGTTAAGGGAGAATATCCGGATACAGAGCACGTGAAGTTCAAAACACTTCCGGCGGTAAAGGTCGCAAGCTGTATGGTCAAGGGCGGATATGACCAGATGCCGGATGTATATGGGGCTGTGATTTCATGGGTCAACGCAAATGGATATGAGTGTACCGGCCCCATGTTCAATATCTATCATGTAAGCCCCCATGAGACGCAGAATCCGGATGAGTTTGTCACAGAGGTTTGCTATGCGGTGAAATAATCCGGGAGCAGGTATTATAGATATCGCTGAAGCAAAATAAGAAAATAGGTGATTACGGGTACAGCCCGGTGTGTATGGTGCAGAAATGCATTCATACATGCCGGGCTTTTTTTATTTGGCTTTCGTTCTTTCATCGAAAAAAACCAAAAAGTTTCTCCCGGGAGCTTTCCTGGGGTGCCGGTTGTTTGGGGTTAGTGGAAGGAAGAGACATATTTCCTCCGCTGAACCTTGACAATAGAATACCCTGCCGCCCGGGATGATACCGGCGGTGAGTATGCATTCCTGCGTGCCGCCGCCGAGGAAACGTTGCGGAAGAAACGGGACAGGAACGGGCTCGGGAAGGCAGGCAGAAATACACCAAGATAACTTAACAGCAGATTTCTTGCGGCGAAGCTGTATTCGGAGATCCCTGCTTAGGACAGGGACAATGTTCCGGGATGGTTTCGCCGTATTCATGTGCTGCTAAGGGCACGGAAATACAAAGAAAGCGAGGATGAAGGTATGGGAGCTTATGCAGTGGGGATCCTGACAGGGATCGTGATGTGTATGGTGGCGATGCTGGTGCGGTGTGTGGTCTGGTACGGGAAAAAGCATCCGGAGGATGATTACTGGCACCGCATCCCGCTGGAGGAAGAGCGGAATGAAGGGAGTGGGTGACGGTGATTGTATTAATCGTTTGTGCTGTGATCGCGGCAGTTATGTTGGTCTTAATGCTTTATGCCTGCCTGATCATCTCAGCCCGAATGGATGAACAAGTGGATAACCTGGAACATTGGAGAAAGGAGCAGGACTATGGAAATGACAGAAACCA
>JAUNJS010000061.1 GCA_030533125.1 Eubacteriales bacterium
CTTTCTTTTTCTTTTCTTCTTCTTTTTTCTTTTTCTTCTGGCCGGCCGTACAATAGGTCTTCGGCTCGGTGCCCTTGACGAAATATTCCGTGTACGTGTGATCGCAGTAGTGCGGGAGGGCAAGCAGGCCGGTGTCCTTGCAGACGACGGCGGTGGTCAGTCCGTCCGGTTTTACGAAATCGGAGGCTTTCTTGTTGGCGGGAATGTTGGACATGATCTGGCGCCAGATGATCATGGCGAGGGATTCTTCCTCTTCGGAAAGCTTGGTATTGTTGTCATAGCCCGCCCAGACAGTGGCCGTATAATTCGGGGTATATCCCGCGAACCAGACGTCGTTGCTTTCCTCCGTGGTTCCCGTCTTGCCTGCGACAGCCGTCGTGGTGAAGTTTGCCTCCGTGCCCGTGCCCTTTTTCAGGACATCCTTCATGGCATCGGTCAGAAGCCAGCAGGTGGTCCTTTTGAGGACGCGTTCCTTTTCGGGTTCCGTATTGTCGAGAAGAAGCTGTTCGGTCTGGATCTCGTTGCCGGTGTCACCGGGTTCCTTGGATTCCGTCACCCGTGTGACCTTGGTGTAGAGACGGGGAACGATATATCTCCCGCCGTTGGCGATGGTCGAGAAGGCGGCGTTGAGCTCGATGTTGCGGACGCCGTAGGTGATTCCGCCGAGGGCGAGGGTCTGGACAGCGTCGGAGAAGACTTCGCCGTTGATTTCCTCGTCGTCCACCAGCGTGTTGATGCCCAGTTTTTCCGCGTACTCAAAGCCGAGTCTCGGCGTGATATCCGTCAGCGTCTTGACCGTGACGACGTTGAGGGAATCCTGGATGGCAGCGCGGATCGTCTGGGTGCCGCGATACCCTTTGTACCAGTTGTGGACCTCCGGCCCGTCCTGTTTTTCGCCGTAATTGAACTTTTCATCCACCTGCG
This sequence comes from Eubacteriales bacterium, assembly GCA_030533125.1. Taxonomy (GTDB): domain Bacteria; phylum Bacillota; class Clostridia; order Lachnospirales; family Lachnospiraceae; genus CAG-791. The sequence goes on from JAUNJS010000061.1 coordinate 925, forward strand.
TGGAGGAAAGCGTGAAGCGGTTTCCGTTTTTGTCCTTGGCCTTATCGCTGTCGAGGGCAGCCGTGAAAGTGCTGACGATCTTGAACGTGGAACCGGGCTGGCGGGTGGTGTCCGTGGCACGGTTGAGCGTGCGGCTGGCCTCTTTCTCTCCGCGGCCGCCCAGCATGGCGACAACGTAGCCGGTCTCCTGATCCTCCACCGTCACGGAGATCTCCGGCTGCGGAGCGAGCTCATAATTTTCTTCATAAGTGTCTTCCGGCCCCATGACCGATTTGCGGAATTCCTCGACATCTTTTTTGGCGAGGTATTTCGAAGTATACAGAATGCTGTATTTGCTGTCCCGGTCGCTGAAATAAGCCTCGAGGCTGTTGCTGTCGTAGTTGGTCTGCGTGCCGTCCGGTGCGGTGACCGTCAGTGCGTAGTTCAGATAATAGGTGGTACCGGGAGGGTAATTTCCGGAATTCTCGCTGCACTGCTTGTCGACGATCTGCTGGATTGTCGGATCCTGTGTGGAATAGATCCGCAGGCCGCCGCTGTAGAGCAGGGAGTAGGCCTGATCCTCCGTGAGGGGCTCCCCGTTGTTGAGGGTCTTGTCCACGACCAGATCCCCGTCCTGCAGGTCGCGCAGGACCTGCCGGATCAGCGCGTCGACAAAATAGGTGTTGACCTGGGTCTCGACCTTTTCCTTGTCGACGTTGACCCTGGCGATCGTGGCGTAGACATCCTCCGACAGAGCCTCTTCGTACTGCTCCCGGGTGATGTAGTTCTGCGCCAGCATATGTTCCAGGACGACTTCCTGCCGCTCCCGGTTGTTTTCCGGATATACGACCGGATCGTACGCGCTCGGGTTCTGGGTGATGGCCGCGAGAACCGCGCATTCCGCCAGCGTCAGATCGGAGGCGTGCTTGTCGAAATAGCGCTGCGACGCGGCCTCTACACCGAGCGTGTTGTGCCCGAGGTTGATCGTGTTGAGATAATTGAGAAGGATCTCGGATTTGGGCATGGTTTTTTCCAGCTCATAGGCGAGATACTGTTCCTGGATCTTGCGCTTGAGCCGGTCCTGATCATTTTCGTTGGTCCAGTCGGTAAACACGTTGTTCTTGATCAGCTGCTGCGTGATCGTGCTCGCGCCCTCCGAAAAATGGAAGCCGCCTGACACACCGACGAAGACTGCGCGGAAAATACCCGGGATATCAATTCCCTTGTGCCGGTAAAAGCGCTCGTCCTCAATGGCAACGAACGCGTGCGCGAGCATTTCCGGGATTCCGTCCTGACTGACCGGAATACGGTTGGAGTCCGTGGATACGAGCGTCGCGATCGTTTTCCCGGTTTTGTCGTAGACAAAGGTGGAATACCCCTTCGGACTGACATCGATGGTCCCGATGTCAGGAGAAATCTCCAGAACACCTTTATAGGTGCCGTACCCTGCGCTTACGCCGATGACACTGATGCCTGTCACGAGAATCAGTACGGCTGTCACGAATAAAATCAGAAGGCGGGACAAACGCATGGGGGCTTTTTCATGCAGCCTGCTTTTCCTTCTGGTCAGATTCTTTTTATTAAAAATCATGCTTTCCTCCCATACAGCACGCATTGCCGGAAAACACGCATCACGAACCGTAAAAATGCCGGATGCGGCGGGAATACACGGCTATTGCTCTTCATTATATCAAAATCTTCCTTTCTAATAAACACGAAAAATGTGAAAGGTTCGTTACGGAAAAGTGGGAAAGATTGTGAAAGGTCCGTTAGGAAAAATATGAAAGGTTCGTTACGGATAGCCCAAATGGAATTTTTGTTGTATACTATCAGGTGGTTCAAACATCATTTTCGCGTTTTTCGCGCAGCCGGAGGAGGACTTCCTGCCGGGCGGCAGAGCAGCATGGCGGTTCAAACGGTTTTCTTACGTTTTCCGGCGGATTTCCGATTTACGTGCGTCTCCCTTCTGCCCTGCAGTCCTGAAAATATTCTATGCCGGTTGGCTTGTTTGCCTGTGCGGTTATCCCAATCTGTGCAGAGGAGAAGAATATGGCGTCTGCGTATCTGACGATCCGGGAGACCGGAAAAGGGGAATATGAAGAGAAAAAGTCGCGTTTTCTCGGAGAGGCAATCCATGTCGAGTCCGAGGAGGAGGCGGCAGCCGGGATTGCCCGGATCCGGAAGCAGTATTATGACGCGCGGCATCACTGTTATGCCTGGGTCACGGGAGAGGGCGGGGAGCGCAGAAAATCCTCGGATGACGGCGAGCCGTCCGGGACAGCCGGACAGCCCATCCTCAAGGTGATAGAGGGCTGCGGCTGCACGAACGTGCTGGTTGTCGTGACCCGGTATTTCGGGGGTACGCTCCTGGGGACGGGCGGGCTCGTGCGCGCCTATACGCAGGCGGCCCGCGCGGCCATGGAGAATGCGGAGACGGTCCGGATGTGTCTGTGCCGTCAGCTTGCTGTGACCGTGGAGTACTCCGCGCTGGACAGGCTGATGTACGCCCTCCGCAGGGAAGAGATCGAGACGGGGGAGACGGAGTACGGCGCAAAGGTGACACTGCATCTCACTGTGGAAGAGCCGCGGGCGGATGCGCTGGAAAAAATGATCACGACGCTCACCAGCGGGGGAGCGCATATTGTAAAAGAAGCGGAAGGCTTTTTCCCGCTTGGAAAGTAAAGGGGCATGCCGGGGTTTCCCGGCTGCGCCGGGGCGGAAAAGCTCTTATCAGTCTTATTAATCCGGAATCTTTTGGCGGAAGGAGGGTGTAAATATGGAAGAAAAAAGCAGAGAATATGAGGTATTGCTTCGGGAACTTTTGGAATCCAAACAGTACACGAAACTCCGCCAGGCCTGCGCGGATATGCAGACGGCGGATATCGCGGCGGTCATGGATAACATGGAGGACGAGGAATCGCTCAAGATTTTCCGGATCCTTCCCAAGGCAATGGCGGCGGATGTCTTCGCGGATCTGGAGCTTGATGACCAGCAGTACATCATCCAGTCCCTCTCCGACAAGGAAGCTTCGGGGATCATCGACAACCTGATGGCGGACGACGCGGCGGACTTTCTCGAGGAGATGCCCGCAAATGTCGTGAAGAGGATCCTGTCCAACGCGCGTCCGGACACGCGGGCGGATATCAATCATCTGCTGCGGTACCCGGAGGATTCCGCAGGCAGCATCATGACGGTCGAGTATGTCGATCTCAAAGAGGGCATGACCGTCCGGGACGCCATTGAGCGCATCCGGAAGATCGGTCTGGACAAGGAGACGGTTAATGTCTGCTATGTGCTGGATCCGCAGAGGGTCCTTCTGGGGACGGTAGCCCTGCGCTTTCTGGTGATGGCGGATCCGGATACCGTCATCGGGGAGATGATGAATGAGCATGTGATCAGCATCAATACCACGACCGATCAGGAAGAAGCGGCCCTGATGTTCCAGAAATACGACTTCACCGCGATGCCCGTGGTGGACAACGAAGACCGCATGGTCGGGATCATCACCATCGACGATATCGTCGATATCATCCAGGAAGAGGCCACCGAGGATATCGAAAAGATGGCGGCTATCCTGCCGACAGACCGCCCTTATTTTAAGACAGGCATCCTGGAGACCTATAAGGCCAGAATGCCGTGGCTCCTGTTCCTGATGATCTCCGCGACTTTCACGGGGGCGATTATTACCCGCGCGGAAGACGCGCTGGCAAGATACGTCATTTTGACGGCCTATATTCCCATGCTGATGGACACGGGAGGAAACGCGGGTTCGCAGGCAAGCGTCTCGATCATCCGCGGTATTTCCCTGGGAGAAATCGAGTTCCGGGAGCTCTTTCAGGCGGTCTGGAAGGAAATCCGCGTCGCGGGCATGTGCGGCGTGACGCTCTCGCTCTGTAACTTCGCGAAACTCCTGCTCATCGACAGGATCCCGATGAACGTCGCGGCAATCGTCTGCGTCACACTGGTCGTGGTCGTCCTGATCGCCAAGACCATCGGCTGTGTCCTGCCGATGACCGCTGAGCACATCGGTTTTGACCCGGCTGTGATGGCCAGCCCGTTTATCACGACAATTGTCGACGCCATCTCTCTGACAGTTTATTTTACGATCGCAAAGACGGTGCTGCACATATAGACGCAGGGGAGGCTTCTCTGAACTCTCCCTGAACATTTTTCAGAAGAGACGCAGAACGGGCCCTGCCGCTCCGGCGGGCCGCCTGTACTTCCGAAGTTTGCGGGAAAGAACGCAGAACAGAATCCGTCTCTTCGGCGGGCCGCCTGCATCTCCGCTTTTTTATGAGAATGAACGCCGGACGGAAGCTGCCGCTTTCGAAGGTGCCTTTTCCTCCGCATTTTTATGAGACTTTTTTTGAGATAAGGATGTTATGATCGATATTTATGGCACTTTGGGGCCTTCCTGTGCCTCCCGGGAAACTCTGGAGCGGATGTTCCGCGCGGGGATGACGGGAATCCGGCTCAATCTCTCCCACGTCAGTCTGCGCGAGAGCGCGCCCCGTCTTGAGATTTTTCATGCGGCGGCGCGGGAGGCGGGAATCCGGCCGCAGCTTTTGATTGACATGCAGGGGCCGGAGCTGCGGATCGGCAGCATGGATGGACAGGCATCGCTCCGGGAAGGAGACGAGGCTGCGCTGTGCGCGCCTGACAGTCCGTCTGCGCTGCCCGGCGGGTGTGGGATCCCGTCCGCGGGGACAGGCGCTCCGGCAGGTTACAGGAAATCGCAGCCCGTATCCCGCGGAGAGTACAAATGCGTGATTCCAGTGCCGCCGGAAGTGCTCGCGGTACTGGAAGAGGGACGGGAGATCCTGCTCGACGACGGGAAGATTCTGCTGAAAGTAATACGGACCGGCGGCGGGACTGCCGCGGCCCTGGTCCTGCGCGGCGGGGTATTGTCCGGCCGGAAAAGCGTCAAGGTTCCCGGCGAGGACATCCGTCCCCCGACGATGACCGCGGCGGACCTGCAGAACATCCGCGACGCGGCCGCCTTCGGGGTGACCGGCGTCATGCAGCCCTTTGTGCGCAGCCGCGAAGATCTGGAGGAGGTTCGCGCAGCCCTGTCGGGAAACGGGGCCGGGCACCTGCAGCTGGTGGCCAAGATCGAAAACCTCGACGGCGTGCGCCGTCTGGACACCCTGCTGCCGGCCTGCGATGCCATCTGCATCGCGCGCGGAGACCTCGGCAACGACATGCCTCTCTGGCAGCTGCCCGCGGTACAGAAGCGGATTTCCGAAAAATGCAGGGCGGCGGGAAGGCCTTTCATGGTCGCCACCCAGATGCTCGCCAGCATGGAGACGCGCGCCGTGCCGACGAGGGCCGAGGTAAACGATATTTTTAATACCGTCGTCGACGGCGCCTCAGGCGTCATGGTTACCGGAGAGACCGCAGTCGGGAGCTACCCCGTGGAAGTAATCCGTTTTTTAAAAAATACGGCGGAAGAGGGCGAAAAATACAGACAGTCGTATCCGGAAAACCGGTGCGGCGCGCTGTCCGCCGGTCATTGATCGGCAGGCGGAATACAGAAGGCGGGAAACCGCCTGAAAATGACGGGCGGGAGACCCCCCGGAGAACGGCAGGCGGAAAACCAACGGCAAAGGAACAGAAAAAAGTCCCGGATTGCGGGAACATCCGGGAAGGGGGAAACGTATGAGATGTCCATATTGCGGAAGTGAAGACACCAGAGTATCTGATTCAAGACCTGTGGAGGAGACGAATTCCATCCGCAGGAGAAGAGTCTGCGATTCCTGCAAGCGCAGGTTCACGACGTATGAAAAAATAGAGACAATCCCCATGGTGGTTATTAAAAAAGATAACAACCGGGAACCGTATGACCGGTCAAAGATCGAGGGCGGTATCCTGCGCGCCTGCCACAAGCGCCCTGTCAGCATCAACCAGATCAAGCGCGTAGTCGACGAGATCGAGAAAGAGATCTTTGACCGCGAGGAGAAGGAGATTTCCAGCTCAGAGATCGGCGAGCTGGTCATCAAGCGTGTCCACAGTCTGGATCCTGTCGCCTATGTCCGCTTCGCGTCTGTTTACAGAGAATTCAAAGACGTCGGCACTTTCATGGAAGAGCTTGGAAAACTCCTGGAGCAGGAGAACGGCCGCGGCCGGAAAAAGGGCAGTTGACGAAAGAAGGGGAGAATTCCCGGATCGGGACAGGCACCGGAAATCACGCAGCAGATATCACCGCCGGAAAAAGGATAAGCAGTCAGGCCGCTCAAACGGAACAGGGGACGGTTCTCCGGGAATCCGGAGATCTGTCCCCTGTGTTTTTGTGACTTTCCCGCGATCTTCTGTACAGGCATTCCCGCGGATTTCTGTGTCCGCCGGCCTTTCATGTGTTCTTGTGATTTCCCTGCACTCCTCAGGCCAGGCCGGCTTGCAGCAGCAGGTCATAAACCGCGGCAGCGGCAGCAGCTTCGACAACCGGAACCGCCCGAAGGACGATGCAGGGATCGTGCCGGCCTTTGATCTTCAGTCTGACGGCTTCGCCGGTGCGGATGTCCACGCTGTCCTGTTCTCTTGAAATGGAAGGAGTCGGCTTGAAGGCCGCGCGGAAGACGATGGGCATGCCGCTGCTGATGCCGCCGAGCGCGCCGCCATGGTGGTTGGACGCAGTGCGGACGCAGGACAGGATACTTTCGCCTGCGGCGCTTTTGCTGTTCCGGGCAGAGGGGTTCTGCGCAGTGAGGTTCCTGGCGCTGCAATCTGCCGGGAAAGCGCTTTCCGCGGAGGCATTCCGCACGGTGCAGTCTGCCGGGGAAGCGTTTTGCGCGGAGGCGTTCCGCGCGCTGCAGTCTGTCTGGGAAGCGTTTTCCGCGGAAACATTCTGCGTTCGGTCGGTTTCACAGCCTGTAAAATAGAAGGGGTCGTTGTTTTCGCTGCCCCGCATTCCGGCCACGGCAAAACCGGCGCCGAATTCGATGCCTTTTACGGCGGGAATGCCGAACACCATCTGTGCGATGCGGTTTTCAATTCCGTCGAACATGGGCTCGCCCACGCCCGCGGGCACTCCCTCCACAATACATTCCACAATGCCGCCGACGGAATCGCCGGCCTCCCGGGCGCGGTCAATTGCCTCAAACATCCGCGCTTTTTCTGTTTCTCCTCCGATCATTACCGGGCGTGCCGCGATGCGGATTCCCCGTTTCTCCAGGATCTGCAGCGCGATGCCTCCGGCGATGCACAGAGGGGCTGTCAGCCGGCCGGAAAACTGGCCGCCTCCCGCATAGTCCCTTGCCACGCCGTATTTGACCATGGCGGTGTAATCCGCGTGTCCCGGACGGGGTACATATTGAAGCTCCGCGTAATCCGAGGAGCGGGTGTTCTTGTTGTGGATCACTGCCGTGAGCGGCGCGCCGCAGGTGATGCCGGTTTTTGCGGCTTCTTCCGGACGGCAGACGGGATGGCTGGCGTGTAAAGCGGGATCCGGATGTCCGGGGATGCCGGTTTCAGCAGTTTCTTCCGGACGGCAGACGGGATCTCTGCTGCCGGGAAAAGAATCCGCGCATCCGGAGATGACGGGCGGCAGAAGACCGGCGACGAACTCCGGCGCGTCCGCCTCGCTTCTGGGCGTGCTGAAACGGTCCCGACCGGGTCTTCGCCTGTCCAGAAATGCCTGCAGGCGGTCCAGATCGATACTTGTCCCCGCGGGAATGCCTTCGATCGTCACGCCGATCTGCGCCGAGTGGGACTGTCCCCAGATCGTAAATCGAAACAGAGTTCCTATCGTATTGCCCACTGATTTCCTCTCCTTAGCGTCTTTCGTGCCGGGATGTTTTTATGCCGGAATGTCATTTATGCCGGAATGATTCTTTTCCGGAATGTCTTTTTAACGGAAGCGAAATACCGGGTATCAAGTATCCCCTTGTTTCCCCTTGCTGAAACCGGAAAGTCTCCGGAGCAGCGGTCCACAGAGCGATTAACTCCAGGTGGAGCCGCAAAGCCGCTCCCCCAGGTGTAAAGTTTGCACCTCTTCACGGCGCAAACAGGCGCAGGATCTTTTGCTTTTCCACGATGAACTGGCCCATCTGAGGCTCCAGTTCTTCCATCTGCGCGCGGAGAATCTGTGCCTTTTCCGGTTGTCCGGCCTTCTCCAGGGCATTCGCATAGAAAGCTTTTTCGAAATAAAGCCCTGTGGCGTAGTAATCGAAGACATTTTTGACATTCGGGTCGTCTTCATTCCCGATGCCGTTATCAAAGAAGCGCTCTGCCAGCGCGGCATAGTCTCCATCTGTCAGGCTGTAGTACAGGCTTTCTTCTCTGTCGTAATAAATACTGGCGGATTCCCGCAGGGTAAAGATAGAAATGAGGATCGATCCGGCCAGTATGACGCTCAGACAGGCGATCAGGATGTCCAGAAGAGAAAAGTGTCTGCGCCGTCCGTTGTTCCTTCCGGTAGATCTGTCAGCCATCCTGCCCCTCCTGTTCCGGATTATCTGTATTCTCCGGACTCTCTGTCGTTTCAGTTTCCACTGCGCCGGAAGCGTCTTCCGGACTCCCGGTCTGCTCCGTCTCCACTGCGCCGGAAGCGTCTTCCGGACTCCCGGTCGTTTCAGTTTTCGCCGCGCCGGCAGCGTCTTCCGGGCTCCCTGTCTGCTCCGTATCCTTTGTGCTGCCTGTGCCGTATTGCTCCAGGCCTCTCTCGACCAGCAGTGTGCGGTTTCCCGCGGATAATTCCGGCATGCTCCGCGCTTCTTCCGCCGTCATTCCAAGGTAGGCGATCAGCAGGGATTCCATGGATTCACGCATCTTTGTGATGTGCTGCTGTGACCATTCGGAATTAAAACTGTCATAAAAAGAATAGTTTTCGGGCTTCAGGGATTCATAAAAATCCTGAATGTACTCCGCCGTGTATTTTTTTGTGTGTTCCAGATTCGAATAGCGACCGGGGCTGAGCAGGCTCATGAGCTGCAGCGCGGCATACCGGTAATTCTGGGCAATGCGGTAGACAGGATAATATTTATCAAAATTATCCGTGTTCGACGAAAGCTGCATTCTGGAAAAATACGCCGAGAAAGCGATGTAATCTTCGTCGTCGAGGTACTGCTCCGCCTGCTCCAAGTACTCCTCTGTATTCTTTGCGGCGCGGCTTTTTCTCCAGATGCCGGACAAAGCGAAGCTGTTTACCTGTATGAAAATATTGGCCGCGATCGCCAGGAGCAGAAAGGTGATTGCGGCGATCTGGACAGTCCGCCTCGACTGCCGCCCCGCCCTTAACGTCACATCCTCTTTGGTCTGCTGAAACGCGGTCCGGTATTTCTGCATATCCCTGGCGTGCTGCCGGGCTTCGGTGTTCGGAGACCCGCAGTACGGACAGTAGAGCTCCTCCAGACTGATTTCGCCCCCGCAGTTTTTACATTTCATGATTCATGCAGCCCTTTCAATTTGAAATGATTTCCGGATGGTTCCGGACGTATTCTTCGCAGTCACTGAAAGTCGGGTACCCACCGGATTCCGACAGCCGCCTGTCAAAAAACGCCAGGTCTTCTTCCGACATCCGAAAGATTTCCGTGAGGTCATTCTCATACGGCGCCGTCATTGCGTGAATGCGTTCCAGGTCCGCGGCCGGAACTCCGGACTGGTGGTCGATTCCCCGGAATTTCAGTTCGTCATACAGCAGCACCACCGCGTCCTCCTCCTCAAAAAGACCTTTTGCGCGGCTTTCCAGGAAGCGGTCCACATAGATTGTGCTCTCATAGATCTCAAATAAAGACAGATGCTCCCAGCGGTAGATCTTGTGTCCTTCCTTCTCGTACGTGTGGATTTTTTCCAGAACGGCATCATACTCGCCTTCCTCATAGAGCTGGTCCAGTTCGGAAAAAGCCGTCTGCTGCCACAAGTATTCCTTCCGGTTTTCGGTGTTCTCACGCTGCCTGTGCCAATAGGCGGCGCACGCCAGCAGCAAAGCGATGATCAGGGTCACGCCCAGAATCCGCAGGACACGGGAGGAGACATGCCGGATCTCCCGGTGGGAAGCCTCCGCGCCGGCTTCCCCGACGCGGTCCAGATCCTCCCGGACCTGCTCCAGTTTTTCCATATACTCCCGCTCGGCAGCGGGCGCGTATGCGGAGCCGCAGTAAGGACACCGCGCCTCTCCGGGAGGAATCATCGCGCCGCACTGGCTGCAGATCACCTGTTTACTCTCCATGAATGATGAACCCTCTACGAATGATGACCCTTCTATCACATAATCAGAGAGATTGCCGCAGCGATCGGAAAACAGCGGCATACAACGGCCGGTACAGACTGTCATGCCGGCGCTGTATCCCGTTTATTATAGCACCATCCTGTTTTAAACAGAACACGGAAACCCTTTATACTTCAGGAATGTCTCAAGTTCATCCATATCCTCCGCATGGATAATCATGACGGGGGCGGCATTGCCGCGGTCGAAGGAAGTATAGAGATAATCGATATTGACATTTGCCAGCTCGATACACTCGAGCAGCCGGTGCAGGCTTCCGGGAGCGTCGGGGATCACCACCGCCATGACGGTGGTTCTTTTGATCTGGTAGCCCGCTTCTCTGAGAAGCTTTTCCGCCGTTACGTCATCGGAGACCAGCATGCGGACGATTCCGAACTCCGCGCTGTCGTTGGTGACGAAAGACAGGATATTAATGTGTTCCTCCGCAAGGATCCGTGTGATGGCGCTGATCGCGCCTTTTTTGTTTTCCGCGAAAATAGAAATCTGACTGATCAAAATATTATACCTCCTAAATGTTGTCTATTATGTCCGGACATTGTCCATAATGTCCGGTCAAAGCGTCGCTTCCGCTTTCCGCAGTGCCTGGCGTTTTCATCCCTTTTCCCGTGAAAATACTCTCAGAAACCTTACACATATGTGAAGATCCATCGTGAATGGCGTGCATTTTTCATGAAAACAGGAGAACAAATG
>JAUNJS010000335.1 GCA_030533125.1 Eubacteriales bacterium
CATAAGATTTTCGAAAAAACCGCGTTGTTTGTCTCCCTGAAAAAACACTTCCTTTTCATCGTTTAAACTGAATCCTGTCAGGAGACATAAAGAATGTTTCAGGAGGCATCAGGTAGATTGATGGAGGAAATGCGATGAAAAAGACAAATGCTTTTGAAGGAAAAATCATTTCAGAAATCGTTTACGTCAACAACGCGCACAAAAAAAGAGTTCCAGACGGCAGAGGGGGGACAAAGGAAATCGCGGTCCCGGGGAAAATGCTCGATTTTTACTGGGAGGTCCGCGGCAGGCGGTCCTACCTCTTCCGCCAGCGCTATACCGGCGGAGTCCATGAAATCTTCAAGGACGGAGTGAGGGACTTTGAGGTCCGGAACTTCCGCCGCTGGAACCGCAACCCGCGGCTGGACAAAACCCTGGACAAGATTCCGGTGTACATCGCGGACGCGCTCAGAGAAAGCGCATAGAAAACGATCGAAGCAAAGGAGAAAAACAACCATGATCAGAGTGATAAAAAAGGAAGGAAAAATCATTCATGCCTATCGACTGGGCGATTCTTCTCCGGTCCTGGACCGGCTGATCGCAGAAGGAAAAATCATTCCCCTAAAAGACGGCGGGTTCGAAGTGCTGTCCCGGGAGGCTCTCCTCGGAGGGAGCGGACACGGTCAGGTGGCATCACGTGGAGACTATATAAAGCTCGATACCGAGGGATGTCCATACCCCAACAGCGCAGTTTTTTTCGAGGCAAAACATAAAAAGCTCGACGGGGATATGTATGAGCAGCTGCCGGAACCCATGGATGCCTGGACGGCCGAGGAAGCCACGTGCCCGGAAATAGAGTTCCTCCTCGCGGAAAAAGGGCTGACAATACATCCCGGGGACAGCAGCAGGTATTTCTCTGCCCCTCTGTGGGGGACGGTGGAATCCGCGCCTGCGGACGCAGTCATCATTTTCTACAGCATTACACACGACGAGTCCGGGAATATAACAGATGCCGACTTCAACTTTGTCGTCAGGGAGGAGTTCGAGAAGCTCTATAACGTTCTCCCGGCAGAGGCGGATTAAATGCCAGTGCGGTCTGACCGGATCCGATCCCTTTCGTGACTATCCGTTACACCCGTTATCTGATCGCATTTAAACCGGCCGGATTGTACACCTGCTGATTCATCAACTGACCGGAACGTACACCTGGTGATTCATCAACCGACCGCACCATCAGCCGGCCGTATTTTTTCGGCCGGATATTAACCAGCCGTATTATAAACCGACCGTACCATATACTGACCGGACGATAAACCGGCTGTGTATAATTCGGCCGGTTTGTAAACGGCTGCGGAACAAAAAAGACAGGGGAGCAGCCCCTGTCTTTTTTGTTGCATGACCCCGGATTTGTATGACCGCAGGGCCGCTTTAAGGAATTGTAATTGTTGCTGGAAGAGGATCAGCCGATCGGCGGTCCTGCGGGAGGAAGGGCAGAGGCGGCTCCGCCGCCCTCTGCCCTGTTGCAGGGATATTAGCAGATTACTGTTTATCAGTAACAGAAATCTGTTTACAAGGCGTCATCGGGTTACTGATAAAGTGTTATCGGGTTATTGATAAAGCATTTTCGGGTTGCTGATAAATAATTTCCGTATTGCTGATAAGGGGTGATAAGGGGGTTCGGGTTTTAATGTGCTATTTATAGGGTGTAATCGCGTTCAGTTTTTCAAATTCCTTGTATTCGGGTGTCTGGAACGTTTCGAACCGGGGAACGATGACAGGCTTTTTTCCTGCCTGCATAATGAACACCTTTCCGAGGGGAGCGTACATGACTTCTTCAAAAGGCATGTTCATGCGGCGGCTGACGATTTCACAGGATCTGTCGTCGAATCCTCCCGGGAAGTAAACCTGGACAGGGCAGTTCTGGCGGATGATGGTCGCCTTGTCGGTTCCGTAGATGCTCTCCAGCTGCGACTGGCTCTGCAGGACAATGAAGCAGCTGATGCCGGCACTCCGGAAGACACTGATGTTTTTTTCGAAATTCCGGATCGGGCTTGTGCAGCCGAAGTCTCCGAAATAAAGCCGGATCGGATAGGGGAGATGGTACCCGGGGGATTTGCCCGCGATCGCGCGGAGCTCCCGGATTGCCATACTCCAGAACAGGTTTGTGTAATTTGCCTGCCAGATCTCCGAGGCGTCGGAAATAATGTATAAAGCTCTCTTCTTTTCCGTGGCAAGTTTCCTGAGATCAACCTGCGGTTTGTTTTTAATCGCTTTCCTGATGGTCTCCGGAAAGACACAGTTCAGGGCGGACGCCAGCGTGTCCCGCACACAGGAAGCTGTCCGGAACGGCAGCGAGAGCCATCCGTCCATCATGCGGAGCGCATAGCAGTCCGGAGAGGTTTGCCGGATTTCTCTGATTGTTTTATCAAGATGCGTTGAGAACCCTGCTCCGCTCTCGAACGGAACAGTCCGGTCAAAGGTCCGGAAATATTCTGTGATTCCTGCTTTTCTATTTTTCTTCACTGAGAGTGCGGCATTCCCGTTCGAAAAACGTGTGGCTGCTGCGTTCCAGTAGGAATCGTTTGTCTTCTCCAGAGTGGAATGGACGACGGTCGTTGAGAACTCCTCAATATCCTCGTAGCTTTTGAACAGAAGGAAAGGGTCGAAGGATACAGTGCCCTCTTCCGGGTTCTTCAGGTTCAGAATATCGATATGGTATTCGTTCTCACACTGATATTTTTTCATCTGATACGCTTCTTCTTCTTTTGCGAAGGTCGCGATCAGATTCATTTTCGTCATCTTCAGCATCGTGGGGAGCATCGTGCTTGTTGTCTTGCCTGCGCCGCTGCAGCCATCCACCAGGATGTTGTCATTCGGCCGTGAGATCCCTACGTCGTCGCCTGGGAGGATGAAGCCCTTTCCCAACACGACAGGATCCATATGCATGGCTGTGTTTGTGGCTTTTTCATTTTTCTCCATATTGTATCCTTTCTCAGGTGCAGTTGATCGGCGAGTCGGAAGGGCGGGGCCGGGTGAGTCGGCCGGAAAAGTCTTTTCGGGGTTCTGATTTGTCTTTCTCTACTGTCGGGAAGCCTTTTTCCGGCAAGTCCGGCGCCGGCGGCTGTGTTCTAAGGTGTTGTCAGTCGCCGGCGGCCCGGTTTTTCGTTGATTTTATGAAAAGAGGGATTCTATGACTTTGTCCGCGATACCGAAATCAACTGCCTCCTGTGCGTTCATGTAATTGTCAAAGGAAATTGCTTTTTCGACTTCCTCGATACTCTTTCCGGTGTCCGCGGAGAGCAGTTCCGCTGTGAGCCGCTTGGTTTCCATGATTGATTCCGCCGTCTTCCGGATCGAGGTCGCGCTGCCTCCGACTCCGCCCTGGATGAGGGGCTCGTGGATCATGACCTTGGAGTGCGGCAGAATGAACCGGCAGCCTTTTTTGCCGCCGGCCAGAATGATTGCGGCCATGGAGGACGCGGTTCCGGTACAAATGATCCTGTACTCCATCGGGAGCGCCTTCAGGGTATCGTAGATCAGAAGGCCGGCCGTTACCTCTCCTCCCGGAGAATCTACACGGATTTCGACCGGCTCCTCCGGCTGATTCAGTGCCAGGTACGTCATTTCCTGGACGAACATGTCCGCGGACTGTGAAGTGATCTCTCCCGTGAGATGTACCTTCCTCTGTGAAAGGAGATAGGACTCAAGCGGGACCCAGCTGCATCCTGCCGCTGTCTTGTACGGAACTGTATTCATGCCAAATCCTCCTCGTTCTTAGTTTTCGTCACTGCTGTCGTCTGTATCTTCGCGGTTGTCATTTTCATCGCCGGAAAGGCCGTCCTCATCGTCGTTGCCAGCAGCTTCGGTGTCGTCGTCCTCATCGCCGAAAAGGTCGTCTTCATCGTCCCAAAGGCTGTCGCCGTCATCCTCATTGTCGTCGTCAGCAGC
>JAUNJS010000062.1:0-10594 GCA_030533125.1 Eubacteriales bacterium
TTCTGTTATTCCGTCATTCCGCGCCGGACGCAAGGTCCAGCGCCGCGCGGATCACCTTATCCATATCAAAATACTGGTACAGTCCGAGCCGCCCGCCAAAGACAACATTTTCCTTCTCCGCAGCCAGCGCTCTGTACTTCTCATACTGCGCGTTGTTTTTTTCATTGTTCACGGGATAATAGGGCTCCATGCCGTTTTCCCAGGACGCGGGATATTCGCGTGTGATGATCGTGCCCGGGATTTCCCCGCCGGTCTCCGAATCTTTTCCGAACTCGAAAAACTTGTGCTCGATGATCCGGGTGAACGGAACGCTCCGCTCGGTATAATTGACCACCGCGTTTCCCTGGTAATTATCCGTATCCGGGAGCTCCTGTGTCTCAAACCGCAGGGACCTGTACTCCAGAGGGCCGTAGCACTGGTCGAAATATTCGTCGATCATGCCCGTGTACAGAACCTTGTCGAAGACATCGTCTCCCATCGAGAAGACCGTCCCTTTTCCGTCCGGCGCGGGAATCTCGCGGACCGCGCTCCTGAAATCGGTTTTCAGGAACACGGGGATTCCCTCCAGAATCTTCTCCACCATACGCGTATAGCCGCCGACCGGAATTCCCTGCCAGCGGTCATTGAAATAATTATTATCATACACAAAGCGGACCGGCAGGCGGCGGATGATGAAAGCAGGGAGCTCCGTGCAGTCTCTCCCCCACTGTTTCTCCGTGTAGCCCTTGACCAGCTTCTCATAGATGTCGCGCCCGACCAGGGACAGCGCCTGTTCCTCCAGGTTCCGGGGCTCTTCGATCCCCGCCTCGGCGACCTGCCTGGCGATCATTTCCTTCGCCTCCTGCGGCGTGCGGATTCCCCACATCCTGCTGAAGGTATTCATATTAAAAGGCAGGTTATAGATCTCGTCCCCGTACTGCGCGACCGGCGAATTAATGTAGTTGTTGAAGTCGGCGAACTGCTGTACATAGTCCCAGACTTCTCTGTCAGAGGTGTGGAAAATATGCGCGCCGTAGCAATGGACATGGATCCCGTTTCTCTTTTCTGTATAAATATTGCCCGCGATGTGCTCCCGCCTGTCGATCACGGCACAGGAGACACCTTTTTTCTTCATTTCTCTCGCAAAAACAGCGCCGAAAAGTCCCGCGCCAACAATAAGCCAGCGGTAATGCATTTTCTTAATCCTCCTGGCCGCAAAAAAGGCACACTGCGTCTGAAAAATCAGAACTGATCCCGGATAACGTAAACGACAGCCGCTGCACAAAACGTACAGCGGGTGAGCGCGTTTTTACTCCTGCATGAAACGGCAGTCCACCGCGTTTACCCGTTCAGCTGTCCTCCCTGGTGTACATCTCGATCTGGCTGTAATCATCGAGAATTTCCAGGATTTTTTTCCGTCCCGCTCTATTGAAGCGGCTGTAGCGCTCCATTACGCGCTTTGTCGTGATCTGTGCGGAAAGGCCCTCTCCTTCGTCCAAAGGTGAAAAATCCACCGGATTCAAAGAAAGCGCTTCGCAGATCCGGATCACTGTGCTGTACGCCATCCCTTCGATGCCCCTCTCCAGAGCCGTCACCAGAGTGCTGTAGGGAATATCCATTTCCACCGCGAACTGCCGCACACTTTTGTACTGCGACAGAATCACTTTCTTGAGAACCTCCGCCTTCGTCATACCGCCTTCCATTTCTGAAACCTCCTGTTCGCGACTGAATAATTGAGTAAATCGGCTCAGATATTCCGGCCTGCCCCTGCCGCGGACAGATCCCTGTCCCGGCGCAGGCCGCCTTTCCTTCACGCGGATATTCTGCGGCGCGAGGATGCCCGTCGAACCGCTGCCGCCGCGAGTTTACTGTTTTCCATTATAACATACTCTGTGTGATAAGAATCACTTTTTTCCGCCCGTTCCGCAGCGGCCGTCCACCCGTGCCGCAGGGCATGTGTCCGTGTTCACGGCCCTGTTCCCTACTCGCTGTCCTCTTCTGTCTCTCCGCCGTCAGATTCCCCGTTTTCCTCTTCTGTCTCTTCGCCGGCAGAATCCCCTTTCTCTTCTTCTGTCTCTTCCGCGGAGGATTCCATGCTCTCCTCTGTGACCTGCAGCGGGATCATGCTCCCGTAATTGTACCATCCGATCCGCTCCGCGATCACCGGATTATAGTACTCCTGCCATTCCTCTTCCTCCTGGATTGCCATCCGGGAGATTTCTTCGCCTTTTTCCAGTACAGCGTACGCCATATCCGCCGCCTTTTTCCCATGCTCATAATAGTCGATACTGACACAGCACAGGCCGCCCCGCGAACACATCTGGTAATCGCCTGTCAGGACCGGAATCCCGTTCTCCAGCGATACCTCCCGCACGATATCCATATGCTCCGCGACGAAATTATCCGTGGGGAGGAAGATACAGGTGCATTCCTGCGCCGCGAGCTGCATGACTTTGCGCAGCCCCTCCTCTGTCGAAGAATGATACGCCATCCACGGCGTCCCCGTTTCGTTCAGGCACTGTCCGGCGATGCTCTCCTGGAAGCGGGATCCCACCTCCGTGCCGCTGGAGACAATTCCCACCGTCACCGGACCCGGGATAACCCGCAGGATCTGGTCCATCTGCTCATTGATCGGTCCCAGCGAGGAAACCCCGGTAATATTTCCTCCGGGCGCATCCAGAGAGCCGACGACCTCCGACATCAGATAGTCACTGACGCATCCGCCGATAATCGGAACATCCTTTACCGCCGCGCCGGAGTTCTGCACAGCTTCCGTGCCGCAGGCGAAGATGAGCCGATGCCCCGTATTCGCGAAATCCGTCGCGATCTGGGCACATTTCTGCGCGTCCCCGTCGGCGCTTTCTTCATCGAACAGGATCTCCCGGCCGCTCAACATCGATGTCAGTTCCTTCTTGAAACCCTCCGCCGCCTCCGAAGCGGCTCCGTGGCTTCTGTACAGCAGGATCCCGACCCGCAGGATTCCGTCGTCTTCCTCCTTCGCGGAGAGAGGCGCTTCTTCCAGAATTTCCTCCGCGGCCTCCCCGGTATTCGCATCGGAGGCATCTGAGGTATCGGAACCGCCCCCGTCCCTGCCCGGAATAAGACTCCCGCAGCCTGCCACGGACAGTATCAACACCAGCGCCAGCGCCGCGGCAGCTATTTTCTTCTTTCCCATCGTCCTCATATTTGTAAGCAGACCTCCTCCTGTTCTGTTCAGATGACCGGAACGGCTGTTTCCGACCCGATACTATCATACCTCTTTTGTGTACTTTTTTCGAGATGTATTCAAAAAATAAGAGAAAATAAGTAAGAAAACCTCCTGCGCCGCCGCAAGGGTCTTGCGCCGCAGGAGGTTTCCGGTCTCTTATCTTCTTTCAGCTCCATGAATAAGTTTCACAGACTGTGTATGTATATTCTACGGTATATTCTACATCTGTCGTCCCGCCTGCGCGCTCCGGCATCGCTTCACACGATCGCATGGCCGGATGGATCCTTTGGATCCTTTGACGGATCCCTACTCCCTGCCGTTCCAGCAGTAGGTGCAGAGCTTGCAGGGGCTGATCCCGATGGCCTCGATCATATCATCCAGGCGGTGGTAATGAAGGGAGGAGAAATTGAGTTCTTTGCGGATTTCATCCAGCATGGCGGCGTACTCCTCCGTGTCGGGATCCATGTATCTGTTGAGTACGGAAGGCACGGGGTCTACAGTCCCCTCGAGTTTCTCGATCACCCGCCGGGTGATCAGTTCGCCCTCCGACCTCGATCTGGAAAAATTGAGATATTTGCAGCCGAAGACGAGCGGCGGGCAGGCGGGCCGCACATGGACCTCTCTCGCTCCGCTCCGGTACAGGTACTCCGTCGTTTCCCGCAGCTGGGTTCCGCGCACGATGGAGTCGTCGATGAGCAGCATGCTCCTGCCCTCGATCAGCTCACGGATCGGAACCAGCTTCATTTTGGCGATCAGGTCGCGGCGGCTCTGGATCGTTGGCATAAAGGACCGCGGCCAGGTCGGCGTGTACTTGACAAAGGGGCGCGCGTACGGGACGCCGGATTCATTCGCGTAGCCGATCGCGTGCGCGACTCCGGAGTCCGGAACACCGGCCACGATATCCAGGCCCTCCAGTCCCCGGGTCCTGTCCCGCATCGCCAGATGTTTTCCGCACATATAGCGCGCGTATTCCACGCTCATCTCTTCATAGGTGGACGCGGGGAATCCGTAATAAATCCAGAGGAAGGTGCAGATGCGCATGCGGGAATGAGGCTTCGCCACCGTCTCCACGCTCTCCGGCGTCACATAGCAGATCTCGCCCGGTCCCAGTTCCTTTTTGTGCTGATATCCCAGGTTGAGGAAGGAGAAGCTCTCGAAACAGATGCAATGGGCATCCTCCTTCACGCCGATTTCCACCGGCGTGCGTCCCAGACGGTCGCGCGCCGCGTAAATGCCCTCATCCGTCATGACCATCATCGTCATGGATCCCCGGATCAGTTCCTGCGCGTAACGGATCCCCTCCGCAAAAGTATCCCGCTGGTTGATCAGCGCGGCCGTCAGCTCCGTGGGATTGATATCGCCGCCGCTCATCTCCAGGAAATGGGAATGCGCCCCGGAGAACAGCTTCCACATCAGCTCCTCGGAATTGTTGATCTTCCCCACCGTCGTGATCGCGTAGGTACCCAGATGGGAGCGCACAATCAAGGGCTGCGGCTCATAGTCGGAAATACAGCCGATTCCCAGCTGCCCCTTCATTTTCAGGATGTCCTTGTCAAATTTCGGCCGGAAATTCGAACTCTCGATATTGTGAATGGCGCGGTCAAAGCCTTTTTTATGGTCATGAACCACAAGGCCGGCCCGCCGTGTTCCCAGGTGTGAATGATAGTCCGTCCCGTAAAATAGGTCAAATACACAGTCATGTTTGGAAGCAACCCCAAAAAAGCCACCCATAAAACGATCTCTCCCCTTTTTGGAAAACCACTGCTGTTTTTATCGCACTTACTTTGCATCATACCATCAATCGAGGTTTTTTGTCAGCACGGTTGCGCGCGATTCCTCTCGATCGAACCACTCCCGCGCCGTCCGCATTGTATTTTTTTTCATACAAAACGTTATATCAAAAAAAACCAAGTAACAAACCGTAACGACCTCCTTCCGGACACTGCCATGCCGGGATTCCCGGCCTCGCCGCGGATCAAAGTCCCCGGACTCGCCCGCGCGCAGACGCTCCTGCAGTCCGCCATAAAATCCAAAAGGCGCATTCGGGACGGTTTTCGACCATCCGAATGCGCCTTTGCAGGGAATCATTATAATCCGGCGGAAAAAAATGTCAAGATCCAGTGTCCCGTCTCATTCATTTTCACAACTAAAATGCACCGCCTCGCCGCCGCGCCTTCGCGCGCTCGTTAACTGTGTCTGAAGCGGAACAGGATCATCCAGGCGGCCGCCGCAGCCGCGGCCAGCGTCAGGACCCATGCCCAGGCGGGGACATCGCGGATATCAAAGCAGCGGACATTGATCCACATCTGGTTGATCCGGGCGCTCTGCTCCTCGTTGAAATAGACCATGATGGAGGAGCGGCCGATCACGTCCGCGGGGGGGTACGCCGCGGAGAGCTGCCGGTCCACCTGGCTTTCGGGAGCGTAAATGATATACTCCCCTTCCCCGTCTTCCGAGAAGAAATAGGACAGATCATAGGGCACGGTCTCTTCCGCCGCCTCGTCCGCGCTTTCTTCCGCCGCGTCTTCTCCGGCAGCCTCTGTTTCGGCTTCTTCTTCCGCCCCGTCTTCTCCGACAGCCTCTGTTTCGGCTTTTTCTTTTGTCGCGCCCTCCCCGGCCGTCTGTTCCTCCGCTTCCTCTTCGTCTTCCTCTTCCTCCTCCGCTTCATAATTGTACTGCGCGTACTCGAAGAGGCGGGGGTCGTCTCCGCCGGAAAGGACAGAGGTATAACCGATGTAGTACATGTTGCGGATCGCGTTGTCCGGGCGGGAGAGGAAGTTGATGAAAGCCTCGGCGGCGTGTTGTTTCTCCGCGTCGTCTCCAATCCCGTTTTTCAGCATGACCCAGCCGTCAAAATAGATATCGGTGCTCTCTTCGGGCACCGCCCAGGCCAGTTCGAAACCGTCCTCATCGGCCTGATCCATGGTGTAGACGCCGTCGCCGGACCACTGGTAGTTCACCGCGACCTTGCCGGTGATCATATCCGCCTTCCCGGCATCTGTCTCAAAGGAAAACACATTGTTTTTGACTCCCTTGAGCCATTCCTCCACCTGCGCGACCATCTCGGGGGAGGTGTCGTTCATCTCGTCTTCAAGCTTCTGCGCGTAGTCCGGAGCCGCGCGGAACTCTTCGGAAGTCAGAAGCTCCGACTTAATCGCGCCCACAGCGGCAAAATAGGAATCCCGCACGCTGTCTTTGATCGTCACCTGCCGCTTGAAGGAGGGATCCGCGAGAATCGCCCAGGTAGACGCCTGCTCCTTCGTCACAAGAGCGGGATTGTAGACGAGTCCCGTGACGCCCCACATATAGCCGGCCATATATCGGGCCCAGGGTTCTCCGCCGATTTTTTTGTCCTCGAAAACCTTCCGGATATAGGGCGAAACCCCGCGGCTGTAGTAATTGTACTCCTCCGAAGTATCAAAAAACGCGTCCGACAGGGGAACGAGCTGTTTTTCCGCCATCAGCTTCATGATCAGATACTCCGACGGGCAGACCAGGTCATATACGTCCCCCAGGGTCAGCATGTTATAGAGGTCCTCGTTCGTGCCGAACGTGGAATACTCCACCCGGACCTTCTTCCCGTAGGTTTCCTCGTACCACTCCTCAAAGTCCTCCACCATCGAGTTTTCGCCCAGAATATCACCGGAAGGCAGCTCGATGGTCTCCTCTTCGTCCCAGTCGCCGAGGTCAATGTATTCCTCCCAGTTACAGACCCGGAGCGTGACCGTCTCCGACGCCTCCGCCTGCACACGGAAAAGCTGCAGAACACAGCCGGTCCAGAGGAGCACAGCGGCAAAAAGCGAAAGGAGCCTTCTCCCCCGCCTGCCGCGCGCGCCGGAGTCGGTCGATCCGTCCCGGAGAAGCGCGTCGAAGTCAAACGAAAACAGCGGGAGCATCCTTCTCCCCCGCCCGCCGCATGCGGCAAAGCCGGACGATGCGTCCCGGGCGGGAGCGCTTTTTTTTACAAACATGCTATGCACGGCGGCCTCCTTCCCCGTCCCCGCGCCGCATGGCGCGGATATTGGACGCCACGACGATCAGGACGACGATGAAAAAGATCACGGTCGACAGCGCCCAGAGGGCTGTCTTGATGGTGGTCTGCGCTCCCTTGGTGGCATTGACGACATAGGTGCTGATCGTGTCGAAGGTCGCCGGCTTCGTGTACATCGCGATGAAATAATCATCCAGGGAAAGGGTGACCGCCAGCGCGAAGCCCGAGACAATCCCGGGAATGATCTGCGGAATCACCACCTCCATAAGAGCCGTAAAAGGCGTCGCGCCCAGATCAAGCGCCGCCTCATAGATGCTCGAATCCATCTGCCGGATGCGGGGCATCACGGACAGAAAGACAAACGGCGCGCACAAGGTCACATGGCCCGCCACCAGCGGGATATAGGAGTCCTTGCTGACATGCAGCACCACGACCAGCAGCACACAGATCGAAAAGCCCGTCACAACGTCCGCGTTGATTACCGGGATCTGGTTCAGCGTCGAAATGAAGTCGGACGCGCGCTTTCTGGAATAAAACGCGCCAATCGCCCCGATCGTGCCCAGAACGGTCGCGATCGCTGCAGCGCCCAGCGCCAGCGCGATCGTTCCCGCGATCATCCCCGTGAGCTCAGGCGTCGTAAACAGAGTCACATAGTTGTGCAGCGAGAATCCCCGGATCGCCCCGATGTTCGTCGAACTTGTAAAACTGTAGACAGCCAGCACCAGAATCGGCAGATACAAAAATGCCAGCACAGCGATGAGAAAAGCTCTTCTAAAGTATTTCCAGACCACTTTACGCCGCCTCCTGTTTCGAATAAAAATCCGTTCAGTCTCACTGTGTGATACACGCACAGCTCCGACCGTCACGAAATGCGTCGATCGCTATAATAAAACCCGCCCCCAGGGCCTGCGCGCCGCATGTGCGGCCGAAACCTGTTCCCGCTGTCTTTCCAGAAAGCACCCCTGCAGGCCTGCGGCTTCCTCCGGGCGATGCCGGAAAGAACGCCGGAACGGTGTTGGTGTTTTCACAAAAGCGCCCCGCCGCGGGCCTGGGACTCATCCCCGCTTCCGGTCAGGAGCGTGAAGATGCAGATCATGGCCAGGAGGATGAGGGAGATCATGGAACCTCCGTGCCAGTTGTAGGCGGCAAAGTAGCTTCCGATCAGGCTTCCCATGATGTACGTACTGTTGTAGAGCATGTCCAGGACGACATAGTTCGTCATCGCGGGCAGGAAAACCATGGACACGCCGCTGATGACCCCCGGGAGCGAGAGCGGAAGCGTGACCCGCAGAAACGTCTGCGCGCTGTTTGCTCCCAGATCCATCGCCGCCTCCCGCAGCGCGCCGTCCAGCCTCGAAATCGTCGTATAGATCGGCAGGATCATAAAAGGCATAAAATCATACGTCATACCGATCACGGCGTTCAGAAACGGGTGCATCGCCAGATTTCCCTCCAGCAGATTCAGGATCTCCTTCAGCGCCGTGATGCGCAGGGAAAAATTGATCCACATGGGCATTACGAAGAGCATCAGGAAAACGGACTGCTGCTTTATGCCGCTCGTCGCCAGGAAATACGCGACCGGGTACGCGAGCAGAAGACATACTGTCGTCGTCACAAGGGCGATCGCGAAGCTGTAGAACAGCGTCCCCAGCGTGTTCGGATCCGTAAAAAAATGCACGAAGTTCGAAATCGTAAACTGCCCCTGACCGTTCGTGAACGCGTAGTAGAACAAAACAAGGAGCGGCGCCGCAACGAATATGATAAGAAAGATGGCATACGGGATGCCCAGAGTTTTTCTGGAAAAACGCATTGTGGAAATCCTTTAAATGATCGCGGGCAGCTTTTCGCCGCCGGCATCTGCAACGTTCTGCCGGCTTCGCCCTCTGCCTGTTTCCGCTTCTATTTCCGCTTCAATGTAAACTTCATTTTCTCCACGGGCATCAGAAGGCCGACGCGGTCGTCCATATTCCAGAGGTATTCGTCGTCGACGACAAAATCCTGTTCGAGGTCCGTGTGGATGATGTAACTGTAGTGGTCGCCCTTGTAAATCAGGTTGCTGATCGTGCCCTGGACAAGCCCCGTCTCCTGGTCGTCCGTCATCTGGATATCGCCGGGCTGGATTGCGACGAGGATGCGGACGCGGGCGGGATCGAGGATCTCGCCGTTTCCGTCCACGACGCTCCCGTCCTCCTGCCGTCTGCTCCCGGGGAAAATACGGGTCACGCTCGTATCCAGCTCGTGCCCGTTGTATTCCAGACGGAAATCCCGGTTGAGGTCCGCGTAGAAGAGATTCGTGTGGTCCTCGGCGAGCATGATGTGGATGTTCTCCGGATCGACCCGGAGCCCCACGCGGTCGCCCGCCTTCGCGCTGTGCACCGTCTGGATGACGATTTCGTTCCTTCCGGACAGCACGGTGATCTCATAGTGGATTCCCTTGAAAATGACACTGTCCACGACCCCGTTGATGGTCCCGGTCCCCGGAGGGACGATCTCCACATCCTCCGGACGGACGACAGCCGTGATGTGCGTTCCTTCCTCGTAGTCATCCACGCAGGTCCACTCGCCGCCGCAGAACCGCGCCCTGAGGTGCCTCGTCATCATCCCGTTGAAGATATTGCTCTCGCCGATAAAATCCGCGACGAAAGCGTTTTTCGGCTCGTTGTAGATATCCTCCGGCGTGCCGATCTGCTGGGTCCGCCCCTCGCTCATGACCACGATTTTGTCGGACATCGTGAGGGCTTCCTCCTGGTCATGCGTCACATAAATGAACGTGATCCCGAGCTTATCGTGCATCGCTTTGAGCTCGAGCTGCATTTCCTTGCGCATCTTGAGGTCAAGCGCGCCCAGCGGCTCGTCCAGAAGCAGGATCTCCGGCTCGTTGACCAGCGCCCGGGCAATGGCGATCCTCTGCTGCTGCCCGCCGGACAGCGTCTGGATCTTCCTTTTCTCGAAGCCCTCCAGATCGACCAGATCCAGCACCCTGCGCACCTTTTTATCGATCAGGTCCTTCGGCGTCTTCTTCTGCCTGAGCCCGAAGGCGATATTCTCATAGACATTCATATGCGGAAAGAGCGCGTAGCGCTGAAAGACCGTGTTGATCGGCCGTTCGTACGGAGGCAGCCCCACGATGGATTTCCCGTTCAGCAGAATGTCTCCTTCGGTCGGCATGTCGAAGCCGGCAATCATGCGCAGCGTCGTCGTCTTGCCGCAGCCGGAGGGGCCCAGGAACGTGACAAATTCCCCCCGCTTTACCTCGAGGTTGAAATCATCCACTGCCTTAAAGCCGTCATCCTCAAAAACCTTGGTGATTCCCCGCAGTTCAATAATCGTATCCGTGTTTCCCATATGCGTATCCTCTTAATGATAAAGAAACAGCGTTCGCAAATGCCTTTTGGAATGCTCATGCGAGCATGGCA
>JAUNJS010000062.1:10694-11793 GCA_030533125.1 Eubacteriales bacterium
GCGTTCGCAAATGCCTTTTGGAATGCTCATGCGAGCATGGCATTCCAAAAGGCGCTTGCTCACTGGTTTTCAGAACTCCGGGGGGGCGCTGATCCAGAGCAGTTTTGCGGGGCGGTTTCCGGGGTTGGAGATGCGGTGTGTCCGCGTCGCCTGGTAGTAGAAGCTCTCTCCGGCTTTGATGTGGTAGACCTTCTCGCCCAGATACAGGTTCAGGCGGCCGCTGATCAGATAGCCGAACTCCTCCCCGTTATGGGGTTTGTCCTCTTCCAGTTCCCCGTGGGGCCGGAGGACGACCAGGAGCGGTTCCATCTGATATTTCTGCGCGGACGGAACGATCCACTGCTTGCTGTTCCCCGCCTCGTCGATTTTTTCGAAATATTCATTTTCGGAGAAAACAATCTTCTCCTCCTCCTGACGGAAAAAGTCCGCCGGGGTCGTACCCAGGCATTCGATCAGATCGAAGAGCGTCACCACCGATGCCGATACCTGTCCGCGCTCGAGCTGGGAAATAAATCCTTTTGTGAGCTCTGTCCGGTCCGCCAGTTCCTGCTGCGTGAGGCCGTTGCGGTTTCGCAGGTCGCGAATCCGCTCCCCGATATAACTGTTCACATCAGATGTTTCCATTCGTGATCTCCTTAGGATTGCCACGCAAATAAATGCTCCATCCGGCGCGTCTTTTTCTCCGGTCTCACAGGGCGGGATTCTGTTACATAGCCAAATCCGCTTTAGCGGCGCGGGACCCGCCCGCGGACCCTGCCGCAGGCATTCGCGAACCGCATTGCCCGCGCCGCGCTGCTTTTTGACAAACCGCGGAGCAGTCTGCTGCATGCTGTGCAGTCCGGCGCAATAACCGGCCCCAGCCGCCAGCGGGCCTGTCCAGTGCCTGACCGCAGCGCGTGAGTTTTTTATAGTAAACCTTGTGATTTTTATTACTAAACTCTTTTCCCACAACACATTATACTGATAGTAAACCTTTTGTCAACTATTCATGCGGATCGGAAGAATTAAGTTGTTGAGCTATTAAGTCATTGAATTATTGAGTTATTGATTTGAGGGTTATAGATATGAATCCGGCGAATTGAGTTTTCGTGCGGATCCG
>JAUNJS010000336.1 GCA_030533125.1 Eubacteriales bacterium
CGCAGCGCCACAAGCTTTTTCAATTTAAAAACAATATCAAATGTGTTGGACTTATCATCACCGTAATAACCTGCGTTTTTATAGGTGAATGTCGCTACATTGTCCCATACAGTGGCCTCGGCACGCCCACCGGATTTGGGCAGTTTCGAAGCAGCTGTATAAACGTACTGCGTACCGTTCAGCGTTTTTGTATGAAAATCGCTGTGTGTGATCGTGATCGTAGCATTATTAAAGTTGGTCAGATATCCGAGCTTCAGTCCATTTGCTTCCGCATATTCTTTATATAATGCATCGGTATTGGACAAGCTGGATACCTCATGGAGATTATATTTTGCCGTGGCAGCCATGACAGTTGTCGGCAGGATTCCGCCGATTGTCCCGATGCATATGAGGCACGCCATGATTGCCGCTATGATCCGATGGAGAATTTCTTTCGTCTTTTTATTCATTTCGCTTCTCCTTGTATTGTCGTCAATTACTACTGCTATTCTTTTTATTTTTTCCTATCTCCCTTCCGCAGGCCTCACGGAGGTCTTATTGTGTTCCCCCTTTTTTTCATAGTTTTTGGCAGTTCCCTCCTTTTGTGTTGTTACCGTTAGCGGATAGCCGTCCTTATCTCCCTTACCAGCACGGCCTGTATCACCCTCCGTTCATCGCTCCTTGACGCACAGGTGCTGAGAGTCACCATCCTTGGTATATAATCGTCTGGAAGGGGTGATGCGATTGACGACTTTGCCGCCTCCTCCTTTATCCATTTATCTGCTTTTTCAGATTGCTGGTATCCAGAGAATAGCTTGTAGGTCCCGTCACCGACATGGGCTATATGGAAGCCTGTTATCTGATAGAGCATTGCTTTGCCAGGAATACATATCCAGATATAAGGCGCTTTGTCATAATCCGCCTGGCTAAAATCCCTGAATTTCCCGAACATAGCCCCAGAGTCCATGTTATGGCCGTATAAAATGGTGTTAACATCGGTAAAACCCTGGCTGTTCTGACAATCCATAAAAATCGAGCCGGCGTATTTGTATTCGCCAGACGGCATGTGATGGAGATAGACATCATTATCAGATCCCTGCACAACAGGGTATCGGATATCGAGCGCTGGTATTTCGAGCCATGCTTTGATGTCCTTCCCTTCTTTCTTCATCTCCACCCAGTCTATAGTAGGAATGTTCGGAAGAATCTCCGAGTCACCTTCACCATCCGTCCCGACAGGTTCAGCATCATCAGCTTCAGTTCCCGAATCGGGAATCGCTGGCGGGGATGGTTCTGTGGCCCTCGCTGCGTGGCCATTCCTGCAGACATATTTCTCAGCCATCTCCTCATAGCCTGATTCCGCCGTTCTATAGTCCCAGTAACGGTATCCGAGATATGCTCCTGAAACAAACAGTGCCGTGGCAGGTATCCATATGGATGCATTCCGAATTATTCTTTTGCAAAAACTAACTAACATACTTCGCCGCTTTCTTTTTCATTGCTTCTTGTTATCGGAACATACCCGCAATCCTTTATGATCCGCCGGATAGCAGTCCGTCGGCGTTTGTAAATCCCCTGCTCGCTCAGGAGCCCGCCGCGGTATGAACATCTTACTTCCTTTATCGATTTCTGATGACTGCACAGGTCGTTCAGCAGTTCGATATCATCCGGGTCTTGCTGCATATAGGTAGTCCAGATCGCAAAGAACTTCTTTTCTTCGAGATCTATAAGATGCAGCCCTTTCATGACTTCCTTTGTCTTTTCACCCATCTGCTGTTGGATTTGCTCATGAATCCTGAACATGATGTCCTGGTCTTTTGATGACTGTACTCTCACTTCAGGGACTGACGACAAGTTGCCCAGGCTGATCCCCCGTATTACGTCATCAATGCTCTCTATAACAGCTAACAGTCCGTTCCTTCGTTGAGCGAATCCCCTGAGGTAGCTCTCCTTCGTCCTTATGACAAGGACAACCTCATCCTCATTGACAGGCATAAATGGGTCCACCCTGCTAATCTTTCCCTGTTCCATTCATCCCGCCCCTTTCCAGCTCAGAAGCCCATTGTCGAATTGACGACCTCCCTTACGGTCTTCCTGATGATTTCTTCAATTTCCCCTTTGTCAAAGGTCGTCGATGCTCCGCCTTTATAGGCCTTGACAAGTTCACCGAGGAAGGCTTTGATCGATAATCCCTTTCTTTTTGCCTCTGACCTTATAAACTCATAAATCTCCGATTCCGCTTCCACTTCTTTGCGGAATGATACGTGGAGGAAGTTTGTTTTAGCTTTTGAACTCATTTACTGCTCCTTTTATGTGAATGGCATCTCTTCATCAATACCGTCAGGTATATCCACAAAACTATCCGTTCCGGGATCCGGCCATCCACCATTCTGGTCATCGGCGGTGTTTTTATCCTGATTCTGTTCTGACTTCTGCCTGCCATGGAACTCGACCCTTTCCACAATGATCTGCGTTCTATAGACCATCTGGCCATCAACCTCACGATTGTTGTTGCGCAGCTGGGACCTGCTGATCAGAATCGGGTCTCCTTTATGAAAATATTTGGCGATGAATTCAGCGGTCTTACCAAATGCAACACAATTCCAGAAATCAGCGTCCTGTTCCTCCCCTTCAAGTTTTCTATCCCTGTTGACCGCAATATCGAACTGCGTATAAGTTGTTCTCTTCTCGTTGTTAGCCGTACCTGTAACCGGATTTCTGGTCAGGCGGGCTGTCGCTTTCCAGTCATTCATTCTTTTCTCCTTTCTGCGTGTCATTTATGGCACATTTTTTCATTAGAAGTACCAATTCGAGCCAATCTGGACGTAATCACCCGTCCGGTTTGAGCTTCTGAAATTGAGGTATGCATTGTTTCGAATCCCCTTGGTCAGGCAGTCCTCGACCGCTTCCTTGACATCAACGGGCACGTTGCCGTCGAGGCGTCTCTGCCACAGCGATGGATCAGATACCTTTGGCGAATAACAGTACTGCCCATCTGCCGTGAGCTGCGCAAGGGCCGTGGTCCCGTATCCGCCGTAGTTGATATCGGCACGGTTCATTGCCGAGCTGATGACCGCAAGGGCACCCTCATAGCTTGTATCGTCTTCCTGTGCCACGATTGCCCAAATCAGATTCATATCTTCCTGTGTATAATCCGTACCGTCGACACTGGAAACATAACTGCCACTGTTGGAGAACATTGGATCCTTGTCATATTCAGAGAGCCCATATTCGTCATAGATGCTCTTATATTCACCCGCAGCTTCGCTGTTATCTGTCATTTCGTCCGCTATTCCCGGACCCCATACGAGCCCTACCGCATCCGGATGTTCTTCGCTCAGTCTTATTGCATAATCGACACAGGATGCATAAGGATCCTGCACGTCCACATCTTTCTCTTCTTCGATCGCCCCCAGTAATTCCGACGCAGCCGTCATCATTACCAGGTCATCCATGACGGCATCCTTCAGCTCATCAATACCAGTATCAAGATCAAAATCAAAACTCCACCCGTTCCTTATGACCTCAGCCGCAATGACAGACGGTGCAATCCCGTACTCTTTCCACTCTTCTTTCATGGCATCGGCGACAGAGGATATAACCTCTTCCTGTGCTGCGTGATCCCCGCCCGCCGCCTTCTCAAGCTTTTCCCTCAGATCCATTTCCGGGGCATCCGCATGATACTGGTCACTGGCTGTCATTTGCGATTGTTTGTCTGCTTTCCTTTGCAGCAAGTCGTTGACCGTCAGTACGAGCGTCGATCCTTTTGATCCACAATTTACTGCCGGATCGAGCACATTGACACACCAACAGACCCGTTCCGGATTCACATTTGATATAATGATCCCGGTCGTGGACGACGACGCATGTAGTATCTGCCCGTTCCCTATATAGATCATGACATGGTAAACAACCCCGTCCCGGG
>JAUNJS010000337.1 GCA_030533125.1 Eubacteriales bacterium
GGGAAATCTGAGAAGGGGGTGATTATTTTTTCGATGTCAAACCAGATCACCGTTTTCATCCAGGGAAAACAGACGAAATCTTACAATCTTGACCAGTTCCGGAAAGATACGATCCTGATGGGCCGTGGACCTGTCCACGGCTCTGACGGACCGAAAAATGATATTCAGATCGGTGAGGACGCGGAGTTTTTCTCCAGATCCCAGTGCTTTTTCCGGCGGGATCCGCAGGGAAACTGGTATATCGTCGACGACCACAGCACAAACGGGATGTATTACCATGACCGCAGGGTCCAGTACTGGTTTCTACGCGACGGAGACAAGATTGTAATAGGTGCCGGAACCGATGAGAACAAACGGGTCATGATCCTGTACTCCAAAGGCAGGGATCAGTTCTCGTCCGGCGAAGTGCACGGAACCAGTCTTGGAAAATACAAAAGATTTGTGATCGGCAGGAATCCGGACTGCAATTTAGTCCTCAACCATCCCACCGTATCCAGACAGCACTGTGTCATCACGCAGGAAAACGGCCGGTTTTATATTGCGGACAATCATTCCACCAACGGGATCATCCTGAATTCCCGTCTGCTGGAGAGAAAGACGCCGCTCAGGAACATGGACAGGATTTCCATCGCGGATTTTTCCTTTATCTTCAGTGACGGAGTCCTGTATTCCTACCAGCTGAGCGGCGGCGTAAGCATTACGGTCAGCCATCTGAAAAAGGAGGTCGGAAAAAAGAAAGACCGGAAGCTCATCACAAATGACGTGTCTCTTTCGATCGAGCCGAACAAGTTTGTCGCGATTATCGGGGGATCAGGAGCCGGAAAGACAACTTTGCTGAACTGCATCGCGGGACTTACGGATTTTACGTCCGGGGAAGTGCTGATCAACGGCGATTCGATCCGCACGGGTTCAAAGAGCCTTCGAAGCCTGATGGGATATGTGCCCCAGCAGGACATCGTCTATGAATCCCTCACACTGGAGAGGATGCTCAACTATTCCGCGAGACTCCGTATGCCGAAGGACACATCCGAGAAGGAGATCCAGAAGAAAATCAAAGAGACGCTCGACATCGTGGAACTCAGTGAACACAAAAAGACGATGATCAGCAAGCTGTCCGGAGGGCAGCGGAAGCGGGCCAGCATCGCGGTAGAGCTTCTCGCTTCGCCAAAGCTTTTCTTCCTGGACGAACCGTCTTCCGGACTGGATCCGGGCACGGAGAAGCACCTGATGCAGATGCTCAAGCGCCTTTCCGAGTCCGGCAGAACAGTGGTCATGGTCACCCACACTGTTCAGAACATAGACCTCTGTGACAGAGTAATCTGCATGGGGAAGGGCGGGCGTCTATGTTTCTCCGGCACGCCTTCCGATGCCCTCGTCTTTTTCGGAGCACGGAGCATGACGGATGTCTATGACGACCTGAACGAAAGGGCCGCGGAGACGGCGGAGAGATTCCGGATCAGCTCGGGGGAGGCTGTACGCGAGGGAGCTTCCGGGGGAAAGAAGGGAGCGGCAAAAAAGAAGGATCGTGCCGGAAAGAAGATCGACAGCCGCGTGATCAAGGGCCTTTTCCAGGACTTTCTGATCATGACGCGCCGATATACGGAGATCATGGCAAACAGTCCGACCCGACTGGGACTCCTCCTGGCCCTGCCTGTCATCCTGTCGATCCTGGTCTGCATCGCTTTCCAGGCGGACGGCAATATTTACAACCTGCTCTGGCAGATCGGGATCCCGTTTTACAGGACGGTATTCCCCTTCTATGTCGCGGTGGACACACAGAAGCTCATGTTCGCCTTTTCATGCGCTGTGTTCTGGACCGGAATTTTCAATTCCATACAGGAGATCAGTAAGGAGAGGCCGATCTATGAAAGGGAGAGGTTCTCGGGGGTAGGAGCCCTGCCTTATGTGATGTCCAAGTTTTTCCCGTTGACGGTACTCTGCGTCATTCAGTCCGTGATCATGACGATTATCATTCTTCTCATGACGGACACTGTCGCGACGGTCGACGGAAACACAAGCTCTGTCACTGCGCTGGCTTTCAGTATGCCTTCCGACGGAGTGATCTTCACAGGCGGCCTGATGTGGCTCGAAACCCTGCTGACAACGTTTTTATGCGCGCTGAGCGCCATGTGTCTGGGGCTTTTGATATCTGCCCTGGTATCTAACGAGATCGCGCTGGTATTGTGTCCGATCTGCCTGATGCCGCAGATCCTCTTTTCTGGCGTAGTCGGTTCCTTGACAGGACTGACGGAAGTGATCTCATATTTTGTTAGCTGCAAGTGGAGCTGTAAGGCCTTCTTCGTCTCGACAAGGCTGAATGATCTGCTGAAATCCTGTGAATACCAGAGCGGGACATGGGAGATTACAAAATTCTCCGATGATGGAGGAGCGGGCCTCTTTGATGCCGCTTACGAACTGATCCACGATTACGCTCTCGGCATGACCAATATCGGATTCTCCTGGTTTATGCTGCTTTTCATGAGCGCAGTCTGTATCGCGGCAGCGGTCCTCATCCTGCATTTCAGGAAGAACAACAAGAAATAGGAGGCAATGACAGCTGCTGTGGACTGCGGCAGCGCACAGGCGCGGAGCAGTCCGAAGAGCTATGCCCCCTTGGGGAGCCGGGAAGCCCCGGCAGACCAGGTTACTATATTCAGGGCAGCAGTCCTTATTCCTTCATTTCAGGAAAACGACTGGTTATGGGTTACAAATCACATTCACTATACAGCATCAGCTTTTTCTGCATGAAACAGTTCAAGAAAGGTGGTTGAAATGAGAAAGAAAAGCAGCGCGATCGGAAATGTTGTGAAGGTACTGTTTGTCAGTCTGCTCTGCGTGGTGGTCCTTGCGGGATGTGGTGGAAATAAGTATTCCTCCTATGCCTCCGCATACAACAAGGTGACCGCGGCAGGAGGTTTTGACGCGGATCTGAAGGTCTCGTTGACGATGGACGGACAGACATCCAGCTACACCGGCAACTTCAAGGTTGACACAGTCAACAACCTGATGTACTACGAGATGGGGGACGGGAATGACAAGACAATCCAGTTCTCCGACGGCAGCTATGTTTACACGGACCAGGGCGGTAAAAAGGTTAAATATGCCCTGACCTCCGAGGGGACGGAACCGGCTGAGCCGCAGAAGGATGACAGCATGGAGACTCCCGAATTCAATACAAGCGAGTTCCTTCAGGACTACTCGAGCTTCCTCGAAGCGGGAAGCATTCGTGAGATGGGTCTTCTGGATCCGATTCCGCAGTCCGGCGTTACCAAGACAACAAAGAGCGGCAATGTCTACACGCTTCAAATCTCAGACGCGGTTGTGGAACACTTCCTCAATACGATGGCGAAAAACCAGGTGGACGACGGCGATGCGGTCCAGGTGTCCGATCTCCAGAACTTCACTTATACAGCAACGGTCGAAAACGACATTGTTACAGCTGTGACCTATACCGGAACGACAACCGTAAACGTTCCCGGATCGCACATGAGCGACGGCCAGGACGCGAGCTATACCATGGACTTCAACATTGCCGTGAATTACAACAATCCCGGCAGCGCGGTCTCTGTCTCGCTCCCCGATCAGAGCGAATATGAAGAGGTCAGCAGCCTCAACAATGTGAAGCCGTAATCCCGCGGGCAGGGATCACCCGGGGAAGAGTCCGGATGCTGTATAGACGCGTATCCTTCCGGGTGCCATCCTGAAAGACATATCAATACCGCGCGGCGGCACCGGCATCATGCGGTGCCGCCGCCGGTCAGGTGTACTTCACAGCATGGCGTGGTGCCACAAACCACGTATGTATAAAACTACGCGTGTCGTCGCGCTCACACGCTCCCGACCCGCTCCACACATTCGCATTCCCGATCTTTTTTGCGCATTTTGCGCAAAAAATCTCT
>JAUNJS010000338.1 GCA_030533125.1 Eubacteriales bacterium
TCAGGTAATCCATACCTGTGCCGCCGACTTCCTCACTGAAAGGAACGCCGAAGAAGCCAAGCTCCATCATTGCCTTGATCATGTCCATGTTCATCTCTTCCTTCTCGTCCATCTCCTCAGCGATGGGAGCGATCTGCTCCTGAGCGAATTTACGGAAAAGATTCTGCATTTCTTTCTGGTCTTCTGTCAGCTGAAAGTTTACCATATAAAGCCTCCTCATGAAAAATAGTACAAATTGCCGGTGCTTTTCAATCCGGCTTTGATTGGTTTTTACTAATAATTAGCATACTAACTATTTCCTCAAATTGCAAGACTTTTTTTCATAATTATTAAACAAAAATCAACTCACGGTTTTGTGGACTTTTTTCATCATCATGAATCAAAACGGGGCGCAGAAGAAAATGCAGACAGAGGGGCTTCCGGAGAAACAGGGTTAAAACAGGACGCCGGAAGAAGGAAAATGCTGAAAAATATGTGTACTGCGTATGAAAAGGCAGGAAGATATGGTATAATTGTTGCGATGCAACCGCAAGGAAGTGCTGGAGGAATGTGCTTCTGAAAATTTATTATTGCTGCTTCCGGGCTGCTTCTGAGTTGCTTCGGATTGAAAAACCACTCTTTATATAAGCAGAAGAAGGAGGAAGACAGAATGGATGAAATTAAAAAAATGGATGCAGCGGATCTTGAGGAAGTGTCCGGCGGAAGACATTATGGTGCCGTAAGTGACAATGACAGTATTTCCAAGAAGGATCACCACAGAGGCGGCAGCACCAGAACTGTCGCCGGTCTGCAGACCGGTTATCTCGCAATCAGGACCCAGCCCGCTTATGACGATTCCAACATCATCGGCCGGCTTTACAACGGTGACAAAGTGGAGATTACAGGCGGTCATTCCGGCAACGGATATGTCTGGATCTATGCGCCTTCCTGCGGAAAAAGCGGCTGGGTGAATCAGAACTTCATCAAATAATTAAAAAGCGGTTTATGGATGCTTTCCTGCGGGATCAGACCGCAGCCGGCGCCCCGTCAGAGATCATGCAGCACTCTGACGGGGCGCTGTTCTTTGAGCCGGCAAATCAGGACAGGAATAATCATGCAGAACGGGAGGGTGAACACTATGACAGCTGCAAAAAACCGGAGTAATCCGCTTGGAACAGCTCCTGTGGGGAGCCTCCTTGTGCAATACGCGATTCCAACCATCATCAGCACGCTGATATCCTCCCTCTATAACATGGTGGACCAGATGTTCATCGGCCAGCGCATCGGGTTTCTGGGCAATGCGGCCACGACGGTCGCCTATCCCCTGACTTTTATGTGCGGGGCGCTGACCCTGCTTTTCAGCAACGGTTCCACCGTAAATTTCAATGTATCCAACGGGCGGGGCGAGACCGACGAAGCCCTCGGGTTCGCGGGAGCAGGCCTGACGCTTCTGACGCTGGAAGGGATCCTTTCCGCGCTTCTGGTGTTCTTTTTCACGCCCTTTTTCGTGAGCCTTTTCGGTTCGACGGAACAGGTCTATCCCTATGCGCTGACTTATATGCGCGTGGTGGCGGTCGGCCTTCCGTTTCTTGCCCTGACGTCGGGGGGGACGCTCCTGATCCGCTCGGACGGCAGTCCCAGGTACGCTCTTGTCTGCTCCATGTCGGGCGTGATCCTGAACTTTATTCTCGACTATCTCTTTCTGTTTCCGCTGAATATGGGGATTGCCGGAGCGGCGCTCGCCACGGTGACGGGCCAGGTTCTCTCCGCTTTCCTTGTCGTCATATATATGTTCCGTTTCCGGACAGGCCGGCTTGCGCGGCGGCACTTTTCCGTTCCTTTCGGAAAACTGAAGCAGATTGTTCTGATCGGCGCGCCCGGGAGCCTGAACCAGGCTGCCATGCTGGTCATGAACCTCGTTCTCAACAGTTCCCTGAGCTATTACGGCGCCCTGTCCTCCTACGGGGGGAGCGAGGCGCTGGCGGCCGCCGGGGTCGTCACCAAGGTGAACTTCCTGTTCTACTCCACGATCATCGGCTGCAGCATCGGCGGCCAGCCGATCATGGGCTTTAATTTCGGCGCCGGAAACTACGGGAGAGTCAAAGAGACCTTTTCCCTGGTCATCCGCTATGCCTTTTTCATCGGGGCGGTGGAGACCGCCTGTTTCAGGCTGTTTCCGATGCAGATTCTCTCCCTGTTCGGGAACGGCGCCGGCGGTTACGAAGCTTTTGCCCTGCGCTATATGCATGAATTTATGCTGCTGGTCATCCTGGCGGGGGTTCTGCCCGTCTCCATGAATACGATGGTCTCGATCAAAAGACCTCTCAACGGGATCATCATATCCCTCTCCAAACAGATGGTGCTGATCATTCTGCTCCTGATCCTGCCGAGGCTGTGGGGAATCGACGGCGTGCTCCGCGCCGGCCCTGTCGCGGATTTTCTGGTGGCTGCAGCCGCCTTCGTGGTGATCCGCGCGGCTTTCATGAAACTCGATGAGGGAGAAAAACAGAAAACCCCGTCTCCGGAACGATGAAAAGCAAAAATGATGAAAGTACGAAGATATAGAATCAGGACAGAAAACGGAACAGGAACCGGGGAAAAGAAGCGGGAGAAACTGACCGTCGCGCTGATAACGGATTTTCACAATGGAGATGCCGCCGCGGTGTGCGCCGCCCTGGATACATGCGGCGCGGATCTCATCGCGGTGGCGGGAGACCTGTTTCTGGGGTATCATTTCCGGAGCGGGGGAGAGATTTTCTCCCGTCAGAAAAATGTACTGCCCCTGATCCGGCACTGCGTGAAGCTTGCGCCGACCTTCTTCTCCCTTGGAAACCACGAGTGGATCGCTTCGGAGGCGGATCTGTCTGCCCTGGCAGAAGAAGGCGTCGTCGTTCTGGACAACCGGTGGGTCCGGGACAGAGAAAGAGGGCTGGTGATCGGCGGCCTCACATCCGCCATGATGACAGACTGCAGGAAATTCCGGCGCAAATACGGGGAGAACGCTGAATATCCGCATAAAACGCGCCACACGGACAGGATGTTTCTGCGGACGGACGCGGGCTGGCTCGATGAGTTCACGGCGCAGGAGGGGTACCGGATCCTCCTTTCCCATCATCCCGAATACTGGTGTCTGCGGGAACCGATGCTGCGCAGGAGAAAAATCGACCTCGTCCTCTCCGGGCACGCGCACGGCGGCCAGATCCGTCTCTTCGGACAGGGTTTGTATTCTCCCGGACAGGGGCCGTTTCCGCATTATACCGGCGGGGTTTTCCGGGGACCGCACGGCTGTATGGCTGTTTCCAGAGGAACGACCAACACGGCCTCGATAATTCCCCGCCTCTTCAACCCGCCCGAGGTAGTAGTCCTGGAACTGGTGTGAACGGGGGGATTCCCGGAGCTTTTTCACTGTCGCTTTTTCATGAACGGGAGGATTCCCGGCGCTTTTTCACGGCCGCTTTTTCAATATCCCCGCACGCGAAATCCGCGCTCGTCCTCCACGACCGGTACAGCCTGTGAATCGATCCGGTCGATGGCGATCCATCGGCCGTTTTTCTGGATGTCTGAGAGCATACGGTCAATGGCTCCGGAATATCCCTGCACTTCCATTTCGACGCTTCCGTCAGACAGGTTTTCGACCCAGCCGGTAAGTCCGTAGTTTCTGGCTCCGTACATTGCATGATAGCGGAAACCGACGCCCTGGACGCGGCCGAAAAAGAGGATATGCCGTCTCTCAAATCTGTTGTTTCCGGAGCCTCCGCTGCCGGCACTGCCCATTGTCTCTGCCAAATCTGCTGATCCTCCCGAATTTTCCTCTGTATTTCCCTGCGCGTTCCGGACAACCTCATCGTAGACACCGGGCGGAAAGAGTGCCCGAAGGACGCGCTGCAGCCATTCTCTGATTTTTGCAAACATGGTT
>JAUNJS010000063.1 GCA_030533125.1 Eubacteriales bacterium
GTGAGATCGGAGAAAAAGACACGCCGGATGGAGCATTTATTTGCGTGGCAATCCTAAACACTTGATGCAGATTTTCCGTAATAGTATAACATAAAGAAAACGAGTTTTCATTTCTTCTTTCGGAGAGTATACTGGGGAATGGGCAGGCGGTTAGTTCGCGCCTGCCGAATGCGGGCTTTTGCGTGGTTTGCAGCGCAGAGCCCGGGGTTGAACGGCGAAAATCCCATCGCGACAGCGACAACAAAGCCGCGCTTTGCGGAATGGGATTTTCGCGAAGCGCTTCGCCGGGGAGGAGAAGATGGAGGAAAAGAAGAAACCGGGCCCTGCCGCGGAACCCTCGGTGCCGGAACCGGACAATTTCATAAAAAACCCGGAGGCGGACACGGAAGACATCGTGGATTTTATGCACGAGGAGATCAAGAAGCGCCCGATGAACCGCAAAAAGCTCCTGCGCCGCGCGCGGGAGACATTGCTGATCGCGGTCGTGTTCGGCGTGGTCTCCTGCGTGGTCTTCGCGATCCTGCTGCCGGTCATCAACAATCTCCTGTACCCGAGCGAGAAGACGGCAAAGACGGTATCGCTGCCGGAGGAAAAGCCGAGCGAGGAGCTCTCCCCGGAGGAACTGGTGGAAAACGAGAGGGAGCGGGAGGTCAAGGAGGAAAAAGAGTGGATCCGAAGGGAACTCTCGGATCTGCTGGATGAAAAAGCCATCGGCATCGAGGAACACAAAAGGATCAGCGCCTCCCTGCAGGAGCTCGCGGCGCAGAGCAGCGGTATGATCGCGCAGGTTTCCGGGATTAAATCGGACACGGACTGGTTCAACGACGTCTATGAGAACAGGAAAACGGCGTCCGGGCTGGTGACGAAAAAGACCGCTTCCGCGGTCTATGTCCTGGTGCAGAGCCGCCGGATCTCGGATGCCGAGCGGATTATAGTCACTTTTTACGGAGGAACCGAGGCGGAGGCGCAGGAAGCCGGCAGCGATGAGGCGACCGGACTGACAGTCCTGCAGGTGCCGCTCTCCTCCATTCCGGCGGCGGAGAGGGCCGGGATCCGGGAAGCGCCGATCGGAAGCTCCGCGGGACCGATTATCACCGGCGCGCCGGTAATCGCCATCGGCAGTCCGACCGGGATGCCGGGATCCGTGATCTACGGAAACGTGACCGCGGCGGACGAGAGCCTGGAGATCATGGACAATGACCTGTGCCGCCTCACGACGGACATATACGGAAGCGGGGACGCGACTGGCGTTCTGATAAATCTGGACGGATCCGTCGTGGGCCTGATCGACATGCACTACCGGGATTCCGGCGTCCCGAACATGCTCTGCGCGATCGGCATATCAGAGCTCCGTCCGATCCTCCGCAGGATGGAGGCCGGCGGGACGAAAGCCTTTCTGGGCATCAGCGGGATTGATGTCAGCGAAGGGATCAGCGAGGCCAACGGCATACCGGTCGGCGTCTGGGTGACCCGGATCGAGGAGGATTCCCCCGCCATGGCGGCAGGCCTTCAGAAGGGGGATATCATCACGGGCTTTGACAAGACGGAGATCTTCCATATGGCGGGTCTCATCGTGCAGCTGGAGGGGGCGGAACCCGACCAGAATGTCACCCTGCGCATCATGCGCCAGAGCGGAGGCAGCTTCGAAGAGGTGAAGGTACCCGTGACGCTGCAGTGACCCTCCGGGAAACAGCGTCCGGAAGAGCACCTGAAACAAGTGCCCGGAAAAATGTTTCCGGGAAAGATTTCCGGAAACAGCAACTGAAAAAAACGCCCGGAAAATGTTTCGGGAAAAAGCAGCTGAAAAAGGATTTTTGAAACAGCGTCCGGAAGAGCCCGGAAAGAAGGAAAACAAAAAGCAGAAGACAGAAAGAGGTTTGTTTTACAACATGCGGTATATCAGCGAACTTAAGGACGGAAGCAGCGTAAAAGACATATATCTGTGTAAAAAAAGACAGTCCCTCGTCACAAGGGCAGGCAAAGCCTATGAGTCCCTGACGTTCCAGGACAGGACCGGCACGATCGATGCCAAAATCTGGGATCCGGGCAGCATGGGGATCGGAGAGTTCGGGGAAATGGACTATGTGGATGTCACCGGCGAAGTCATCACCTTCCAGGGGCATCTGCAGCTGAATGTCCGCCGTGCCCGGCTCTGCCACGAGGGCGAGTACGATCCCGTGGACTATCTCCCTGTGTCGGAGCGGAACATCGACGAGATGTTCAAAACAATCCTGAAGCTCGTCGACACGATCGAGAATACCTATCTGAACCGGCTCCTGCATAAGTTTTTCGTCGACGATCCGGAGTTTGTAAGAGATTTCAAGCGCTCCTCGGCAGCCAAGTCCGTACACCACGGATTTATCGGAGGCCTTTGCGAGCACACTCTGGGGGTTGCCCAGCTCTGCCACTTTTACTGCAAATGCTACCCGCTCTTAAAGCGCGACCTGCTTGTCAGCGCGGCGCTGCTTCATGACATCGGCAAGGTGCGGGAGCTCTCCG
Source organism: Eubacteriales bacterium (assembly GCA_030533125.1). Lineage (GTDB taxonomy): Bacteria > Bacillota > Clostridia > Lachnospirales > Lachnospiraceae > CAG-791. Next base: position 2,500 of record JAUNJS010000063.1, read on the forward strand.
CCTTTCCCCGCAACGACTATACGGAGGAGGGCCAGCTCATCGGCCACATCGTGATCGGCTGTGAAATGATCGGTGAAAAAATCAAGGAAATCGACGGTTTTCCGCCGGTTCTCGCCGCGGAAATTCGCCACTGCATCCTTGCCCACCACGGCGAGTATGAGTTCGGTTCCCCCAAAAAGCCCGCCATCATAGAGGCGGCCGCCCTCAACTTCGCCGACAACACAGACGCCAAGATGCAGATTTTCAAAGAAGCCATCCTAGGGACCACTGTCGGCGAGGGCTGGATCGGCTACCAGAGCTTTCTGTCGACGAATGTGAGGAAGACGACCCTGTAGACTGCCCCGCCCGGGTTTTCCGGTTCCTCCGGTAAAAAAACAAGACTCGCACGCGAGTCTTGTTTTTTTCGCCGGGCCGCCCTCTACCCTGTCTTATACATATCGCCGGGCCGCCCTCTGTCCTGTCTTATGCATTCTGCAGATCAACCGGATGCTCACAGATCGATCATCCTGATGATCAGGGAAGAATATTTCTCGTAGAACGACAGAAGCTCCCTGTGGCGGTACCTTGTACAGAACGGGGTATTCTTGAGATCGTCAAAATAATCCGTCATGTACCGGATCAACTCACCGCTTCTGATGGAGTAGAAAAAGGACCCGCTGCCGTAATGATATCTGTTGGGGTTCTTCATGAACGCCTTTTCGCGGTTGTTAAAGACGGACAGATATGCAAGCCGGTTTTTTACAGGCAGTTTTTCATCGTCGATCAGGTAAAAAACAATGTTCGGATTGTTTTTCGTGACATCCAGTATATTGCGAATATGATTCTTCCTCTGTTCCGGGGTCAGGCGGTGGACCACATCCGTAAAAATGATCTCTCCCGTCTCCATATAGCGGAGCAGAGAGGTCTTCAGAACGAAGAAATCAATGCTGCCGTGCTCAAAGATCTCCTCCCATGTCACCTGAAGCCTTCGTATGAGCAGTGCAATATTTTTGTTTTTATATTTGTTTCCGGCTGTCTCAACGACAGCTTCCCAGCAGTCCCTGGGAAGGAGAAATTCAAAACCGGAGGCAAGCAGAATCTGGAAATGGTCTTTGGAGTAGAAATCCGTCCGGTATCCTTTGCGGTGGAAATCGATCGGATCACTGGTCTGAATGAGCACCTTTGATCGATTGAAAAGCGGCACAGTCTTCCACTGCATGTGCTGGACGGTCCCTGTGTCTGTTACGCAGAAAATGGACAGGACGCGGCCCTCGCTGTCGAGAGAACAGAGCGCGGCCATGTAATCTTTTATGATGATCACATTTGCGTCGGCCATGATTTCATCGCAGAAGATGTCAAAAGAAATCCTGCTGTTCAGGCTCAAAAAGGTGTAGAGCCTGGGAAGAAGCACCATGTGGTCCACATACAGGCGGCTCTCCCGGATGGCGATCCTGACATGCAGATCCAGATCATCCGGAAAAGGTATTTCCGGCAGAAAATCGCAGAGAAACAGACAGAGATCGAGCGTGCACAGGACCTCCACAGGTCCTTCGGATTCCGCTGCCGCCGCGCGGAGATATTCTGAAAAATCCTGTTGGAAAAAACGGCGTATTTCGCCGGTGTGCACGAGAGCCCGGGCGCTGCCCTGTTTCAGATCCAGTGCCTTCGGGCTTTTTCTGGAATCCTTTTTTCCGGAACTGTCATAGGCTTCCTGCAGCAGAAATCTGATCGTGGATTCCAGGTCTTCTTCTGTCGTATGTACCTCGAACTGGGAACAGAAGCTTTCCAGATCGCAGTGGACCGCGATGTCCTCGGACAAAAGCCCGGCGAGAATACCGTTTATTTTCGGGGCGGCTTTCACGTTCGGAAGGTATCCCTTGTTACACCATTTGCTGATGTAGGAAACATCATACCCCAGAGTATCCGCCACGAGATACATCTTTACACTCGAAAAATCGATCAACCGTTTCAAGGTCCTCCCGTAATCTGTCATGGCTCTCCTTTCCGACATTTCGGTATTCCGTAATTTATGAAAAAACAGCCCGTTAGTTTTATGCTTTGACGCAGGAAACAGAAACGGAGAAAGACAGGATGTCTCTTTTGTTGATTACATTGCTGATCACAAGGTCTGTCAGATGAACGCTTTTTACTGCCCGGTTTTATCGATCGCGATTCCGCCTTCCTGGATCTTCCGGTAAAGGGTCGAGCGGTTGATGCCCAGAAGCTGTGCCGCCTTCTTGACAGATCCCGCGCGCTGGACAGCCATGGAGATCAGAACCTGATCAACCATTTTGTAGGCTGCGTCCAGTGTGATGACGTCATTCAGTTCAAGTCTTGTCTTCAGGCCGTCGTCTTCGACTGCGTCAATACTTGTCACCAGCCTGTAGTTTTCCGCCGTCAGATTCTCGTCGTCCGCGGCGATTACAAGCCTCTCCATAATGTTCCTGAGTTCCCGTACGTTTCCGGGCCAGTTGCTGGCGCGGATCAGTTCGAGCACTTCTTCTGTCAGGACTGTATGTTTCATGTAGCGCCTGTTAAAATAGTCCACAAAATAGGCGGCGAGCTGTTCCGCGTCCCCGGTGCGCTGCCGCAGCGGCGGCATCTGGATCGGAATTACACAGAGCCTGTAATACAGATCCTGCCGGAAATAATTTTCGTCGCGAAGCTGTGCGAGCGTCAGGTTTGTCGCGGAAATATAGCGGATGTCCAGGTCGATTTCATGCACACCGCCGACACGCATCATCTTGTTTTCCTGTATGACGCGAAGAAATTTGCTTTGCAGATGCTTTGGAAGAGTCCCGATTTCGTCCAGGAAAACTGTTCCTCCGTTGGCGGATTCCAGAAGCCCCTTCTTTCCGCCTTTTCTGGCGCCTGTAAACGCGCCTTCTTCATATCCGAATAATTCCGCTTCTATAAGCTCCGCCGGAATGGCGCTGCAGTTGATGGCTATACACGGCTTGTCCGCGCGGCTGCTGTTTTTATAGATCGCGCGCGCCGCAACCTCCTTTCCGGTGCCGGATTCTCCGAGGATCATGACCGGGGCGTCGGTTTTTGCCGCGTTGAGGATCTGCCTGCGCACCAGGCCGATCTCCCTGCTGCTGCCGATCAGTTCGTCATCCGTTGTCACGCCCGGATTCCGGGTCTGTTCCCTGTAGAGCTTGACGAGGTAGCTCATGTTCCGGCCTGTCAGCACCCCGCCGATAAAATTCCCTTTTTCGTCAAAAGCGGGGTTTCCGGTATAGGAGATCAGCTTTCCGTTGGAATACAGCACATTGTTGAAAACGGTCTCCCGGCGGAGGATCACTTCCTCGATCGTAAGGATTCCGCGGGTGTAGTTTTCGTGTTTCAAAAAGCGGACATTTTTACCCACCATTTCGTCTCTGGAACAAGGGAGCCACTCGTCCACCTTTTTGTTTCCCATCACGATCGTGCCGGTTTTATCAAAAATCAGCACGATTTCATCGACCATGTCGATCAGATATTGCGTATCCATTGTAACAGTAACATTTGAATTCAATCCCCGTAATCTCCTTCCAGTCTGGAGTGTGTCAATGGAACGGACACCGCAGGACCCGGGTCTCGGGTGAAAACCTCGCGAACAGACCTGAACAGCTCCCTTAATGGCGGCAGACTCTGCGGCTTTTTACAGACCGTCTGCGACAGGTCAAACCGATCCGTGGTTTGCGGACGCCAATAGTATCCCGTCTCCTGTAAAACGTTTTTGAATTCACAGGAGGAAAATCAGCAAAATCCGTGCCAATTCAGCAAAAACCGAAAAACCGTGTATAAATCGGTCTTTTTTACGAGAATTCACGGATTTTAGTTGAAAATAGTGTCTATGATACGCGACTGATGTCGCATAATTGCGACAGATACTCGCTATTAGTATAGCAAAAACCGGAAAACCGGGGCAGTACTGTTAGAAAAAACATCACCGCTTCCGGGCAGCAGAGGCGGTGATGTCATTTGGGAGAGATGAAAACGAGAATCTATAGAAAGCTGTCTCAGACGAGCCCGCAGCCGGCCGGATCTTTTTCTTTTTACATAGAGTTTACATAAAAGAAATATTGACTTTTTACAGTGAAATATCAAAAAACAGAGGACCTTCCAGAAGAGAGTGTCGCAAATCTGCGACAGCCCCTTCCGGAGGATCTGCCATGCAGACAGTCCCCGGCTGCGCGGGCCGTCCCGTATCCGCAGATCTTTTGCTGAGGAGCCCCTGCCTCAAATGCCGGTCTCGTGAAAATGCGGGCCATCCTGTATCCGCAGATCTTCTGTTGAGGGGCCCCTGTCTCAAATGCCGGTCTCGTGAAAATGCGGACCATCCTGTATCCGCAGATGCCGGCAGCGGTGCCGTCCCTCAGCTCCGTCGGTAATCCCCATGGACGCCGCCGGTTTTCTTTACCAGGCGGATACCGGTGATCTCCATGTCCCGCTGCACGGCCTTGCACATGTCGTAGACGGTCAGGGCTGCCGTGGAGACCGCGGTGAGGGCCTCCATCTCGACGCCGGTCCTGCCCTCACAGGAAACTTCCGCCCGGATCTCCACCGCGCAGTCCGCCTCGTTCAGGGTGAGGTCCAGACGGACCCCTTCCAGAAAGAGCGGATGGCACAAGGGGATCAGGTCCGGCGTGCGTTTCGCGCCCATGATGCCCGCGATCTGCGCCGTGCCGAGCACGTCTCCTTTTTTCATGCCGCCGCTTTTGATCAGGGAGAAGGTCTGCCGGTTCACCAGTACCCGGCCCTCCGCCACGGCCGTCCGGCGCGTGATGTCCTTTTCGCCGACATTCACCATCCTGGCCCTTCCGCGCTCGTCAAAATGTGTAAACTCCTGTTCCGGCATCCGATCCTTCTCCTCTGCTTCCGCGCTGTGTTTCTCCCGGGACCGTTCCTTCAGGAACTGTTCCTCCGGAAATCCATTGAAAAACTCCTGAAGCTGTCCGCGCTGCAGGATCCGGTCGGCGATTCCCTCGATGTCCTCAAATGGCAGCGCCGGCTCCCCGAGCTCTTCCTCCGGAAGGTCGGAGACGATCAGAAACCGCCCTTCCGGGTTGGAAGACGGTTTTTGGGAAACGGCGCTGCGCACCACTTCCAGCTTTGGAACGGGCAGTCCCTTGAAGCCTTCGGCCAGGATGACATCCGCCTCGGGAAAGGCCTCTGCTGCGCGCAGCAGGAACCGCAGAGCTTCGCGGCCTTCTCCCGGATCGGGGAAACGGCCTTTTTTCCGGATAAAGATCTGCTCCCGCGAGAGGACCGCCGCCCCGTACGCGCCGGCCTCCACAAAGCGGTAACTGTCCGTTCCGGGCAGGTCGCAGTCAAAGCTGTGCCCGTCATGCTTAAGAACCGCGACGCGCAGGCCCCTGGCAGTCAGCGCGCGTATGATTTTTTCCGTCAGCGTTGTCTTTCCGCTGTTTTTGATGCCGCAGACGGCTGCAAAACAGTTCATCTCTGCCCTCATTTCTTCATCTGTGTTCTGGCTCTTTGCCGAAGGACCCTCCGGGCGCAGGGATCCTGTTCCCCGGAATTACACCCATTATAATCACAGCCTGTACTTTTCGTAAAGAATAAGTGCCCGGGATTTGATAGCAGAATAAGTGACCGGGGCAAGACTTTTCCTCTTTGTGCGAGTCAGGAACTGTCAGTTGTGAAAAGCCGGAAAAAGTTGTAAAATCAGTTGAAAGCAGAAAAGAAAAACACAGAGGCCATTGACACAGAAGCAATGTTAAACCCGGGTTTTGCGCGAAAAAGCCGCGCAAAACACTCGAATTCCGTTGCAGCCTGAGCAGATCAGTAACGAAGCAAACAACAACACACATTAAGTCATTAATTACACAAAGGTTATCAAAACTCATAAAAAGGAGCGTGCTTTTTGAGAAAAACCAACACACTGGAGATTGTCGGCTGACCGGGAGGTTTGCAGGCAGTCAGAAAACAAACCTCCCGCGGAGAAGCAATAGAAGGCAGAAACAGTGTCAATCATTGATCGAAGCGATGCGGGCGGACGGCCGTGTCCGCGCGCTTACAGGAGGAAAAGCAATGCGTAACGTTGACTACACGATTCGTCCGGAGAAGAAGGAAGATTACAGAGAAGTCGAGAACCTGGTCAGAGAGTCGTTCTGGAACGTTTATCGTCCCGGATGCAGCGAGCATTATGTGATCCATGTGCTGCGGGACGATCCGGCTTTTGTAAAGGAACTGGACTTTGTCATGGAAAAGGACGGAAGGCTGATCGGACAGAACATGTTCATGCGTACCATCATCAAGGCCGATGACGGCAGGGAGATCGCTGTCCTGACGATGGGACCGATCGGCATCACGCCGGAGCTTAAGCGAAGGGGCTATGGCAAAAAGCTTCTGGATTATTCTCTGGAAAAAGCCGCGGCGGCAGGCTTTGGAGCAGTGCTGTTTGAGGGCAATATCGGGTTTTACGGGAACAGCGGATTTACGTATGCCGGCCGGTTCGGGATCCGGTATCACGATCTGCCGGAGGATGCCGATGCATCCTTCTTTCTCTGCAAAGAACTGATCCCGGGTTACCTGGACGGCGTCACCGGCGTCTACCAGACACCGCAGGGATACTATGTGGACGACGCCGATGTCGAGGAATTTGACGGAGGATTTCCGCATAAAGAAAAACTGAAGCTGCCGGGGCAGCTGTTCTGAACGGAAAGCGAAAGCCGCCGGGCCATTGCGCCCTTTGCCGCCGGGAAATCCGGCATTCCGCGCCGGCATTCCGTGTTTCGGAAACCATAATGTAAGGGTGTGCTGCACTGCTGTCTTTTTCAGCTGATGCGGCATACCCTTTTCCGGACTTTCCTGAAGAAGATGACCGGTGACGACCATACTTCGGCTCCATGATTTAGTGTCACAGACTACGTATGTATAAAACTACGTGTGTCGTCGCGTTTACACGCTCCCGACCTCGCTGTTTTATACATACATCGACGCATGGCGCGATGCCGGTTTCAGGACAGGTTTCGGAGAAGGTGGAATCATTGATGGAAAAAAGGGATAGAAAACTGCAGGTACAATGTTTTGTGAAGCATAATGCGGAGCATATCTTTACCGGAGACAATGCGCCGCGTCTTCTGTATGTCAGTCGGCAGAGACTGGACGCGAGCAGGTATCCCCGGATCATGCACGCGCACCAGGATTATACGGAGGTTGTCCTGATCACGGAAGGCAAGAGCAATTACCTGATCGACCACAGACAGTATACGGTTACAAAGGGAAACCTGCTGGTGTATAATCCGGGCATTGTTCATGACGAAGTCGCGGCGGAGGGAGCGGAGGTTGAGACCTGGTGCGTCGCTGTCGGCGGACTGCGGATGCCGGGACTCCCCGGGAATGCCCTGCTCCCCGGGGAAAAAGGGTGTGTTTTCCGCGCGGGCGCCCTGTTTGAAGAGATGGACGCTCTGTGCGGGATCATGTTCCGTCTGCTGTCCGGGCAGATAGCCGGCGCGTCCACGCATTGTCACGGCCTGATGCTTTCTTTTCTGACAATGGCTCTGGCAGTTGCATCGCACCAGGACCGGACGCTGGACGAGCCTGAAGAGGAGGAATCTGTACTCGGGAACCGGGTCAAACAGTATATTGACACACATTTCCGGGAGCCCCTGACCCTTCAGTCGATCGCGGACGCGCTGAACGTGAGCACCTATTATATGGCCCATGTCTTCAAGAAAATGAGCGGGTACGCACCGATGACCTATCTGCAGAAGCGGCGGATCGGAGAGGCGCAGACGCTGCTGATACACACAGACCAGTCAATTTCGGAGATCGCGTACAGCCTCGGCTATGACGCGCAGAGCCATTTCAACCAGCAGTTTTCCAGACATGTCGGAATGCCTCCGGGAGAATTCAGAAAACACTATATCGTAAGAGGGCAGGACAGCTGAGACCTTCGGACCCGTACTTCATTCTGTCCGGAGTCCGAAAAGCAATATTTATAAAAGACGGGGAGGATACTGCGTCTGAACCCGCATAAAACAGGGGAATCCCGCTGCTTTCCATATCGATTTAAAACAAGATTTTTAAAGAAAAAAAGCCTTGCGCGCATTATCATGATGACAATGAAAAAAGCAGTGCAGGACACGGCGCAGGAAGACGAATAAAACCACAACGACCGTGCTGCGGCATTTCAGAGAATTTTTGATAAAGATTTTTCAGAAAGGTTTTATGGAAGGAGAAGAATCATGAAAAAGCTTAAAGTTGGAGTGATCGGAGTCGGACGTCTTGGTTATGAGCATACGTGCAACATCGCGAACCGTGTTCCCGGTATGGAGCTCGTCGCGATCTGCGACGGCAATGTGAGTCGCGCGCAGCAGGTTGCGGACGAACTGAATGTAGAAAAGATTTACGCGGATCCCGCCGCAATGTGCGCGGACCCCGAAGTGGAGGCGGTTGCGATCTTTACCAATACCGCATCCCATGTGGACATGATCCGCATTGCGATGGAGGCCGGCAAGCATGTTTTCTGCGAGAAGCCTCTGGCAGAGAACGTGGAGAAGTGCCTCGCGGCGGAAGAGATCATCAAGGCTCATCCGAACCAGGTGTTTATGCTCGGCTTCATGCGCCGTTTCGACAAGTCCTACCGGATCGCGAAGAAAAAAATCGAGAACGGCGACATCGGCAAAGTCGTTCTGGTGCGCTGCTACTCCCAGGATCCCCGGTCCACCTTTGACAGCTATCTTCCCTTTGCTCCCACCTCCGGCGGCCAGTTCATCGACATGTCGATCCATGACATCGACCTCATCCGCTGGCTGACAGGCTCCGAGCCGAAGAAGATCTGGGCGATCGGCGGCTGCTTCGAGTTCCCGCAGTTCAAGGAATGGGACGACGGCGACAACGTCTCCTGCCTGATGCAGTGCGAGAATGATGTGATGGCATTCATGTTTGCCAACCGGACCGCCGCCCACGGCTCCGCTGTGGAGACCGAGATTGTCGGCACACACGGCACACTCAGGATCGGCGCCACCCCTTCCTCCTCTCTGGTGGAGGTCCTGAGCGAGAACGGCGTCTGCGACGAGTGCTATCAGGATTTCGTCAGCCGCTGGCACGATGCCTACATCACCGAGATGGAAGTTTTCCGCGATTACGTCGCGGCAGGCAAGGTCGCGGAGCCGACCGTCTATGACGGCACAAAGGCGACCAGGATCGCGTACGCCTGCAAGGAATCCTTCCTGAAGAATGAACTGCTGACACTCGACTGATCCGGGGATCCGTAGATAGAGAGATCCATAGATACAGGGATTTATAGATACAG
>JAUNJS010000339.1 GCA_030533125.1 Eubacteriales bacterium
TCTTCGGGCTGCCAATACGTCTTCGGGCTGCCGTCTGCCGTCGAATTCGTTGGCACAAAAACCGGAGATCGGTTATAATGAATACCGTATGAGATTTCGAACCGTTTACCAGAAGATATACCGGATTGTATGTTGACCGGAGTCTGTCTCCTGCCGCCGGCCGGCAGCAGAAAGGAAGAAAAACATGGACAAGAACAAATCATTGGACGCAAAAGGAATGCAGGCGCTGAGCCTCGATGATCTGGGAGGTGTTACAGGAGGCAATTCTCCCTATGTATTCGTGGATTCCTCCAGGATGTATCCCGGCTTTGTCGAGAAAGGAAGTGTGTACTGTATCTATCAGAAACCTCTTCCGTGTCCGGACTGCGGCGCGGTTTACGCGGATGTCCGCTTCGGAACCTATAAGGGAGCCCGCAAATGGATCTGTACGATGTGCGGAACGATCCACGACCTGGACTCCGCAACGGAACAGCAGCTGTTGAAAATGAAATAAGAATTTCCACGCAGATAAATGCTCCATCCGGCGTGTCTTTTTGTCCGGTTCTATTTTCCGGAATGAGATCGTAAAAAACTGATTCAAAACCGCCCGCTCCGGTTAACATGAATTTAACATTTCATTCCACCTTCTTTTTACAATGATTACTTATCATTTTCTGTATATTGCAGTACAATAACGCCAGTATTTTATTTTTTTAACTGGATCGTGTTTTGTCGGCGGTCTGGAAAGGAGTTGTTTTGGATATCACACAGGTTATTGCGCTGTTAAGCGGAATTGCGCTGTTCCTCTTCGGCATGTCCCTGATGGGAGACGGTCTGAAAAAAGTATCCGGCGACAAGCTGGAACCGATTCTGTACAAGCTCTCAGGGACGCCGCTTCGAGGGGTGCTGCTCGGCACCGGTGTGACGGCTGTCATCCAGTCGTCTTCGGCAACCGCGGTCATGATCGTCGGTTTCGTAAGCGCAGGCATGATGAAGGTCGCCCAGGGCATCAGCGTCATTCTGGGAGCGATCTTCGGAACGAGCATCACAGGATGGGTCATCTGTCTCTCCTATCTCGATGCCGGCAGCGGTCTGGCAAAGCTGTTGTCAACAGCCACACTGACCGGTGTCGTCGCGTTTATCGGGATTCTGATCCGGACAACGGCCAAAAAGAAGTCTACGAAGTATGTCGGAGACATCATGATGGGATTTGTCGTCCTTATGGTCGGCATGAGTACAATGAGCGGTTCTGTCAGCGGTCTGGGAAAACAGCCCTGGTTCATCTCCGCCCTGACATCTTTATCCAATCCCGTGCTGGGTATTATTGTCGGCGCGCTGTTTACAGCGCTTCTGCAGTCCGCTTCCGCGGGTGTCGGTATTGTACAGGCGCTCTCCGTGACCGGGGCCATGCAGTTTGAAGAAGCGCTCCCGCTGCTTCTGGGCATCTCGATCGGCGCGTCCGCGCCCGTAATCCTTACGGCGCTCGGCGCAAATACAAACGGTAAACGGGTTTCCCTGGTTTATCCCATCGCGACCATCTTCGGCACCATCGTCGTCTCCGCCGTTTTTTACATTGCCAACGCGATTGTTCATTTCCCCTTTATGGAACTGGTCATGAATCCTTTTTCCATGGCCGCTGTGAATACCTTTATCCGTCTGGCCATGATTCTGCTCCTCTTTCCTTTCATTAAGCTGATTGAGGCCGTAGTCCGGGCCCTGGTGCCCGACAGGCCGGAGGATGCGGAGATTCCTGCCGTCCATCTCGAGGAAATGCTTCTCAAGCATCCCCCCATGGCTCTCGAACAGTGCCGCCTGACGATGAACGATATGGCGCAGCTCACGAGCAAGAGCGTGGACTTCGCTCTGGATATGATCCGGAACCTGGAATCCGGAAAGGTCGCCGGACGGTCTCTGGTACCTGACTCCATTGCCGGCGCAAACGGAGCAACGGACAAAAAAGGGAAACCCCTCCCCGCGATTACCCTGGAACAGGCGGTGGAGGAAGTCCGCAAGATCGAGCAGGCAGTGGACGATTACGAGGACGCGCTGGGATCCTATCTGGTCAAGCTCACCGGACACGAGATGACGCCCGAGCAGAACGAATATGTTTCCAAATATCTGCATACCATCTCCGACCTTGAACTGATCTCCGACCAGGCACTCGTCATTGCCATCGGTGCGCAGAAAGCCCACGAAAACTTCGGCCATTTCTCCGGAAATGCCGGACGCGAGCTGCAGGTCATGGCCGCTGCTGTGGAAGAGGCGACTTCCCTGGCTATGGAAGCCTTCACCTCCAATGACCTCTCCCTCGCCGAGAAGATCGAACCTCTGGAAGAGCTTGTCGACCACCTCTGCGACACCATGAAGCTCAACCACGTCACGCGCCTGCAGAAAAAGGTCTGTACTATCAACCAGGGACTTGTTTTCAATGATATTATCACCGGCTGTGAGCGTGTTTCCGACCACTGCTCCAACATCGCAGTCGCCATGATCGTCCTTGGAAATGATACCTACGATATCCATGAATACCTTACGAACCTCCGCGAGGACCGCAGCTCCGCGTATCAGGCCTACTACGAGCAGTACAAGCAGCAGTACCACATCGACCTCGAGACCACCGAAGACGGCACGACAAGCATCGACGAGGATATCCCGTTCGTGCCTTCGGCTTCCTGAACGGACAAAAAGGCAAAACCTGCGCGCCCGGATCACGCGGCCTGCCAAGGTTCTCATGTAAACAGGCACAAAACAATCCGCGCAGACGGACCGCACTGCCTGCCAAGGTTCTCACATAAACAGGCACAAAACAATCCGCGCAGACGGACTGCGGTTCCTGCGTAAAAAAGTACAAAGGGGCTGTTGCAATCGCTGAAAAATCAGTTCAGCCACGCAACAGCCCCTGATTTATGCTTTTCGGGCTGCGGAACATTCTTTTCTGAAATGCGGAACATTCTTTTCCGAAAATGGAATACAGAAAGCTTGTTTCGTGTTATAATTCGAAAAGTCGCTTCTGCCCGCCACCAACGCTTCCGGGCAGCAATCCTGCCTGATCAGCTTTTTCTTTTACAGAATACTATGGCCATACCTGTCAGACTGCCGGTGTTTGAGGGCCCTCTGGACCTCCTCATGCACCTGATCGAAAAAAACAAAATAGACATCTATGATATTCCGATCGCGGAAATCACGGACCAGTACCTCGACTATGTCCGCCGGATGGACCACGAGGATATGGACGTCACAAGCGAATTTCTTGTCATGGCAGCAACACTGCTCGATATCAAGAGCAGGATGCTCCTGCCCCGTGTTAAAAATGAGGAGACGGGCGAAGAAGAAGGAGATCCCCGCGAGGAGCTCGTGCAGCGCCTTCTGGAATATAAGATGTATAAATACCTCTCGGAAGAGCTTGCCGTATGCCGGGAACAGGCCGGTGTAAGGTATTTTCGCGCGCAGAATCTGCCGGAAGAAGTCCGGAACTACCAGCCGCCCATTGACTACGACGATCTTTTGAAAAACACGGATCTAAAGCGCCTGGAGAAGGTCTTCGGAGAAGTCCTGCGGCGTAAAAAGAACCGCCGGGATCCGATCCGCAGCGGTTTTGGCAAAATCAAAAGAGAAGAAATCAATATTGACACCAAGACCCTGTATATCCGGGCCTGGCTTCGGGCACATCCGCAGACGGATTTCCGTCAGCTTCTGGAATCCCAGAAAAGCCGCGAAGAAGTGATTGTCACCTTCCTGATCCTCCTCGAACTCATGAGGATCCAGAAGGTACACATCGTGCAGGACTCCATCGGCGGCGTGATCCTCATCGAAAGCAATGAAGAGAACGTCCCGGAAAATGCCCCCGAGGAAAGTATCCCCGCGGAAACCGCCCCTGAGAGAAATGCCCCTGAGG
>JAUNJS010000340.1 GCA_030533125.1 Eubacteriales bacterium
CACTGATCTGCGGCGGTCTTGGCGGCGGCGCGCTGAACGCGCTGACGCAGGCCGGTATTACGGTCGTGGCCGGAGCGGAGGGCAGCGCGGATGAAGCGGTGGCAGCTTATCTGCGGGGAAACCTCGATTCTACCGGCGCCAACTGTGACCATCACGATCACGAAGGAATGGAAGAGGGCTGCGGCGCGGGCTGCTGTGGTTCCGGCGAGGAGGAAGGCTGCGGCGCGGGCAGCTGCGGCGGCTGCAGCGGATGCGGGACACCGCAGATTCTGCTGGAGGGGAAAAATGCCGGAAAGGTCTGCCGCGTTCACTATACCGGCACCTTCAACGACGGCACAAAATTCGACTCCTCTTATGACCGCGGGGAGCCCCTGGAGTTCCTCTGCGGCGCCGGGATGATGATCCGCGGCTTTGACCAGGCGGTCGCTGACATGGAGACCGGCCAGGTGGTCGATATCCACCTCATGCCGGAAGAAGCATACGGCATGCCGGATCCGGAATATATCCTTACCATTGAGATCGCGCAGCTTCCCGGATCGGAAGAACTGAATGTCGGCCAGCAGGTTTATCTCCGGAACGTGATGGGACAGCCCTTCCCCGTGGTTGTAACCGCGAAGGATGATACTCATATCACGCTGGACGCCAACCATGAGATGGCGGGAAAGGAACTGAACTTCCGGATCGAGCTGGTGGAAGTACAGTAAAGTTCATAGAAAACGGAGAGCAGGGACGGTTTTTGTGTTCGGAGATCGAATGCGGAGAACCGTCCCGTTTGTGTTCTTTATACATTTACAGGAATATACAGGAAAGTCTCCGGGATTTCCCTGTTTTGGCGCCATTGGCACAATAATCGGGTTAAAGATCGTATGCCTGTACGGTGACTGAAAAGTGTTTGTATTTTGTTATAATACATGTAAACATATTCCCCAGAGGAGGGTGTGACGGCGGGAGCGCGCAGGCGCGGAGCAATCTGAAGAGTTTTTCACCCCGGTGGAGCCGGGAAACCCCGGCAGGACAGTTTCATGAGAAGGAGGCAGTGCATGAGAGATTCTATTCACAAGTATTTCAAAGTCGGAACGCTCCGGTGGATGTCCTATCCTCGTACGGACGTCGTGGAATCCGTCAGGAAAATTGCGTGCGATGATTATTTTGACGCGATCGAACTATCAAAGTGCAGGGACGATGAGGAGCGGGAAGCTGTCAGAAAACTCCTCTCGCACTCCCACCTTACTATCTGCTATGCGGCGCAGCCTACGCTCCTGGGCGGAAAGCTGAATCCCAACGCGGTGGATGAAGCGGACAGGCAGAAGGCGGAGGACGCCCTCATCGACGCGGTGGACCAGGCAGCGTATCTGGGGGCCGTGGGAATGGCTTTCCTTGCGGGCAAGTGGAGTGAAGAGACCAAAGAAGAGAACTACAGGCAGCTCCTGACGACCACGGTGAATGTGTGCCGTTATGCCGCGGAAAAAGGCATTATGGTTGAGCTGGAAGTATTTGACTACGACGTCGACAAGGCGTCCCTGATCGGGCCGGCGCCTCTGGCGGCGCGTTTTGCCGCGGATGTGCGGACGAAGTGCCCGAATTTCGGACTTTTGATAGATCTGTCCCATATTCCGATCTGCCATGAGACCCCGAAGGATGTGATCCGCACCTGCCGGCCGTATATCACGCACCTGCATTTCGGCAACGCGGTGGCGGATCCCGCCGCAGAGGGGTATGGCGACCGGCACCAGCGCTTCGGATATCCGGACAGCGCGAATGACATTGCGGAGCTCTATGACTATCTGAAAGTCCTGAAGGAAGAAGGGTTTTTCAACGCGGCGGATCCGATGGTGTTCTCCATGGAAGTGCAGCCGACCGCGGTTGAGGAGGAGGACATTGTCCTGGCCAACACCAAGCGCTGCCTGAACAGGGCCTGGGCGATTCTGGAGGACTGAGCGCTTTAGAACCTGCCACGAAAAGAGCGGCAGCATGCCATGCCCTGAAGTATACAAGCAGCTGAAAAAGAGTGCCGGAGAGTTCGGTTTTTGGAAAATTGTATACAGAAGTGTGATACAATATAAATGAAATAGAATGAGAAGATTTTGAAAAGCCGGCCGGCATCATTAACGGCGGGAAAAACAGCAGGAAAGGTGAAAAGGAGGGTATCATGAAAATTGTCGTACTGGATGGATATACAGAAAACCCCGGAGATATCAGCTGGGCGCCTCTCGAGGCACTGGGCGATGTGACGGTTTATGACAGGACTTCTTATGAGGAGTCCCCGCTGATCGCGGAGCGGATCAGCGACGCGGAAGTGGTCGTGATCAACAAGACCCCGATCAGCAAAGCCACTATCGATGCCTGCCCGAATCTGAAGGCTATCGCGGTCCTGGCGACCGGCTACAATGTGGCGGATTATGAGTACGCGAAAGAAAAGGGCATCCCGGTGATGAACGTCCCTGTGTACGGCACGGACAATGTGAGCCAGTTCGCGGTGAGCCTGATGCTGGAGGCGTGCTCCCACATCGGCCACCACAGCGATTCCGTGCATGCCGGCGAGTGGGCCTCCAATGTCGACTGGTGCTACTGGCATTTCCCGATGGTCGAAGTATCCGGAAAGACCGCCGGCATCATCGGCCTCGGAAAAATCGGTGTCAACACCGCCAAAGTTCTGAATGCCCTGAATATGAAGGTGATCGCGTTCGACGCGTTCCAGTCCGAAGCCGGAAAAGCTGTCGCGGAGTATGTCGAGCTGGATGAACTCCTCGCGAAGTCCGATTTCATTTTCCTGCACTGCCCGCTGTTCCCCTCCACGCAGGGCATCATCAACAAGGACAACATCGCGAAGATGAAGGACGGCGTGATCCTGATCAACAACAGCCGCGGCCCTCTGGTCGTGGAACAGGATCTGGCGGATGCGCTGAACTCCGGCAAGATCGCGGCCGCCGCGGTGGATGTCGTTTCCACAGAGCCGATCAAGGCGGACAACGTGCTGCTCACCGCGAAAAACTGCATTATCACGCCCCACATTTCCTGGGCGACAAAGGAAGCCAGAGAGCGCATCATGCAGACCACCGCGGAAAACATCAAAGCCTTCATCGATGGAAATCCGATCAATGTGGTAAATAAATAAAAACTGCGCGCAGACAAAAGACAGCGCGATATCAATGACAGGATATTAAAAAAACGGCATCATAAAAAATGAAAACAGCCCCGGGCGCAGGTTTTTCAATGTCTGCGCCGCGGGGCTTTTTCTATGCCTGCGCTGCGGGGCTGTTCCTTTTGTCAGCTGTTGTCGATTTCCGCGAGGTATTTCTCCCTGTAGATCTTTCTGTAGCCGGTGGGAGAGACGCCCTTCGCCTTGCTGAAAAGACGGCTGAAATACATGGGGTTGTCGTACCCGACGATCGACGCGATATTGCTGATCGAATCATCCGTGGTCTCCAGAAGAGTCTGTGCGTTCCGGATCCGGATCTGAAGGATATACTGCATGGGCGATGTGCCCATGGCGCTTCGAAAGCTCCTGTTGAACCAGCTTGTGGACATGCTTCGTGAAGCCGCGTACTGCTCGATGCTGAAGTTTTCGTTGTAGTGTTCCTCGAAATAACTTCTGGCGCGGTCCATCTCGTCCTGGATGAAACCGGAGATCCGCGGAATGCTTTCCGTCATCCGCCGGTGGATGGTCACCAGCAGTTCGCGGAAGAGGAAGGTCAGCATCTCCTCATAGCCCCATGAACACTTCACCAGTTCGTCCCGCATCCTTCTGAACAGATCCTCGTAGTCGCGGGAAATGCCCGTGTGCAGGATGTAGCCGTCCAGGGGAATCTCATAGTGCTGCAGGATGCGGCGGACTTCACGCCCGGTGAAATGGACAAACCACACCTGGGTC
>JAUNJS010000341.1 GCA_030533125.1 Eubacteriales bacterium
AAGAACAATCGTGCTGATTGAACACGGTTGTTCATGACCTCAAAGGCGTGAACCTGTCAGGAAAAGACTGTCCGGAAAGGACTGTCTGGTAAGGAAAGAGATTCTATGCAATATGAAGGAGATGTGTACAGACCGCCCAGCGAGGCCAGCAGCCTGATCATACAGGTGACGATCGGTTGTTCCCATAACAAGTGTACATTCTGCCATATGTATACGGATAAACAGTTCCGGATCCGTTCCCGGGAGGAAGTCCTGCGGGATCTGAAGGAATGCAGTGAGAATTACGGACAGTATGTGCGCCGTGTCTTTTTCGCGGACGGGGATGCCCTGGTCGTAAAAACGACGTTTCTTCTGGAATATCTGGCTTTTGTGCGGACGCATTTTCCGTATGTGGAGCGTGTTACCGCTTACGGGACGGCTTCCGATGTGCTTCGCAAGTCGGAGGAGGAGCTTCGTGTGCTGGCGGCCGCGGGACTGCAGATGGTTTATCTGGGCGCGGAATCCGGGGATGACGAGATCCTGCGGCAGATTCAGAAGGGACAGACAGCGCAGGAGATCATCGACGCGGGCCGCAAACTGAAAAAGTGCGGGATACAGACTTCGGTGACGCTGATCTCCGGGCTCGGAGGCATCGACGGCATGGAGCGGCACGCTGCAGCCAGCGCGGAACTGATCAATGCCATGAATCCCGAATATGCCGCAATCCTTTCCCTGCACCTGCGGGCGGATTCCCCGATGGCACAGGAAATCGCGCGCGGAGAGCGCGTCGTACTGAACGCCGAACAGACTGTGGAGGAGACGGAGATTTTCCTGCGGCACATCAATTCGCCGGGAACCGTGTTCCGTTCCAACCACGCCTCCAATTTCGTGGCTCTCGCGGGCGTTTTCAACGAGGACATCCCGGAGATGCTCCTGCAGCTGGAAGACGCGAAAGCCAAACGCAGGTACCGCCCGGACTGGATGCGCCTGCTGTGAAAAAATGATTTCCGCCTTGTGTTCCTGGATCCTGCATTCCGAAACAGCCCCGGAAAAGCCCCGGACTTATACATGATACATATGTGATGCACCTGGGGCATGCCCGGCATATAACCTCAAATAAATCTGGCGGCATCTTCGCGCAGGCAAAGATGCCGCCAGCAGTGTTTTCCCGCAGGGGCAGCTGTTTTCGGGATAAAAAACTGTGTCGGGAGATTATTCGCATTGTCGGGAGATCATTCGGCGGAAGCGGAAGGCAGCAGGTCAACCATCACTTCATGGACTTCGGGGATGCGCGAGATCAGGCCGCGGTCATACATCCACTGGATATTTTCCTGCCAGTTTTCCGCTGTCTGGGTCATGAAGGGGGCGTCTTCCGTTTCCATGCGGGGCAGGAGGACAGCGGCGCTTTTGGCCTCGACGGCGGGAGAGAGCGGGAAGTTCTCCTCGTTCTGGTTGGAGAGGAGAATGTTCAGGACGGCGTCCGTGTCGTCCCGGAAATCGTCGAAGCCGCGGCCGCAGGCGCGCAGAAACGCCTGCAGGGTTTCCGGCTCTTCCTCAATCATCTTGTCGTTTGCCAGAAAGACAAGCTCATAGAAATTTGGCATGCCGTAATCCGTCAGCTGGAACCAGGAGACTTCAAAACCCTCTTCCTCGAGCTGCGGCACTTCGTGGTTGACGAGGCATCCGATGGTGGCGTCAACCTGTCCCGTGGTCATGGAACTCATGAGGTCAAAGCCCACGTTCTGCATGTTGACGCTCGAAGGGTCTGCTCCGACGTTTTCCATAATGGCTTCCACCATGGCCTCGGAGAGGGCGGTCCCGCCGTATCCCACGGTCCTGCCGACGAAATCGGACGGTGTGTTGATGTTCTTTTCCTTCAGGGAAAGGATCACGTTCAGGGGTGTCTGGCAGACGGCGCCAATGGATTTGACGGGGGCTTTCTGGTTGACCGCTGCCTGAATGGTATCCTGCTGATAATAGAGGCCGATCTCGGCCTTCCCGGCTGCAACGAGCGCGATGGCGTCATTGTCATTGGCGGGGAAGCGGATCTTGACATCCAGTCCTTCCTCCGCGAAATACCCGCGTTCGATTGCCGCATATAAAAAGGCATGGATCGCGTTGGGGTACCAGTCGAGAACGACATTCATCTCGCGCAGCGGCGTGTCGACAGCAGCGTTGTGATCAGGCGCCGCGTTTTCACCGGAGATCCCGGCGGCTGCGTCAGCCGCGCCCGTTGATTTCTCCGCGTTCTCTTCCGCCGCGGCCGCTTCCTGCTTCTGCGGTTCCGTGCCGGAGCCGCCGCCGGACGCGCTGCCCGTTGAACCTCCGGAGGAGGAAGCGGATGTGCCGCAGCCGGCCAGGGCGCCGCAGACGACCACGGCCGCCGCAAGGATGGCAAGAACGGTTTTCAGCGTCCTTATCCTATGGTTGCCTGTATGCAGTATCGAATGAGATCCTGATTCTTTCATAATTCCTCCGTCTCTATACTATAAATATGATTATTCTGAGGTTTCCGTATTTCTCCGCTGCAGGAAGAGTTTTTCCGGAATCTCCCCGTATATGATTTAAACTGAGGTTTCCGTATTTCTCCAGTACAGGAAGTGTTTTTCCAGAAGGCCGGTCGCGAGGATCATCACCTCTGCTGCCGCGCTCAGAAGGAGAATGGGCGCGAAGACGCCGGCGCCGTCGAGCTGCGTCATCATCCTGCGGGAAAAATATCCCAGGCCGTTCTGCGAGCCCAGCCATTCCCCGATGGCGGCGCCGATCACGGAGAGCGGGACGGCCATTTTCAGCGCGGAGAAAAAATAGGGCAGCACAGCCGGTATTTTAAGTTTTTTAAAAATCTGAGCCTGCGAAGCGCCGTAGGTCTGCATGAGCTCCTTCATCTCGGGAGGCACAGCCCTGAAGCCGTCAAATACGGTGATGGCGACGGGAAAAAATGTAATCAGGACCGTGACCAGCACGCGGCTCCAGATCGCGTAACCGAACCAGAGAACGAAGAGCGGCGCGAGGGCCGTCGTCGGGATGGTCTGGGACGCGATGATGATGGGATAGAGCGCCTGCTCTGCTGTGGGGCTGAGATCCATTACGATCGCGAGCGCCATTCCGAGGACCAGGGAGATGAGAAGCCCGATGCAGACGACCTGCATGGTCGCCGGCAGGTGCGCCCTGAAAAGCGGGCCGCGGAGCTCCCACAGCCGGACGACGACCTGCACAGGAGAGGGCAGGATATAAGCCGCGTCCATCCGCATGGCCGACGCCTGCCAGATCAAAAGAAAGAGGCAGACCAGCAGGGAGGAGAGGATGCGGGATTTTTGCGAATACTTTCTCATTTTGCAGCTATGACCTCCGGTTCACAAACATATATGAATAAAACGGAGCGCAGGCGCGACGACATGCGCAAATTTATATATACTTCAGGGCATGGCGTGGTGCCACAAACCACGTATGTATAAAACTACGCGTGTCGTCGCGTTTACACGCTCCCGACCCGCTCCACACATTCGCATTCCCGATCTTTTTTGCGCATTCTGCGCAAAAAATCTCTCCATGCTCATGTGTGGGCGCTCGCAAATGTCCGCAAATGCTCGTGCCAGCACGGCATTTGCGGCCGCTTGCTCGCTGTTTTATACATACCTTTGGAATATCCGCATATCTTTTCTTCCGGCTGCTGCGTCGGAAAGCCCCGGCGATCTCCATGAATCGAAGATTTGTTTTCGCCGCGCGTTTTCCCCCGTACCCGAAAGATCGTCCTGTGCGTCTTTCCGGGGTATTTTTCGGACAGTCCCGATTTTTGAGAACATCATGGAGAATGCATGAACATGTTTCCGGTCTATATCCTTTTTGGTGCTTCCGCAGCTTTCATTCCGGGGTTTTCGGG
>JAUNJS010000342.1 GCA_030533125.1 Eubacteriales bacterium
TCTTTTCGCTGAAACCTAATCGATGAAACCATTCTTCGGTGACACCTTTGTCAAGCAAACCTTTGTCGATGCAACCTTATGCAATGAACCCATTTCCAATGAAACCCGGTGCCGGGCATCAATGCGGCAATCCGGGAAACGGGAGATATGATGAACCGGAGAAATGATGATCCTATGAAAAAACAGTCAAAAGCTGCGAAGGCACAAAAAAAACAGTCTGCCGCTGCGGAGGATCCGCGGGCGCGCTGTTATGCGGAAAAGCTCTCGCGTATGGTGCGGTTTGATACGACGTCCTATCCGTATTCGGAGGAGCATCCCGCCGCGGAACAGTATGCGCGCTTCCTGGAGTATCACAGGATCCTTGCGGAATTGTTTCCGCTTGTGCACGAGAACCTGGAGAAGACAGATCTCGAGGGGAGTCTGCTCTATCACTGGAAAGGCGCGTCCGGTGACCGCCCGATCGTTCTGATGGGACATCAGGATGTAGTGCCGGCAGCCGGGTCTTCCTCATCCGGATCCGCCTGGGAATATCCGCCTTTTTCCGGGGCCGTCGCGGATGGAAAAGTGTGGGGCCGCGGATCGGTGGACACCAAGTGCTCCTGTATGGCCATCCTGCAGGCGATCGAGGAGCTGCTGGCGGCGGATGCTTCCGGTCAGCCCCCGCAGGACATATATTTTTCCACATCCTGCACGGAGGAGTGGGGCGGCCCCGGCTGTCCGTCCATCGTCGGGGAACTCCGCAGGAGAGGAGTGAAGCCGTGGCTGGTCTGTGATGAGGGCGGCGGAATCTACCGCGACCCCATGCCCGGCGTGCGGGGGATGTTTGCCATGATCGGTGTCGGAGAAAAGGGACGCGCGAATCTGCGCTTTATCGCGCGCGGAGAGGGCGGACATGCCAGCACGCCGCGAAAGAACACGCCGATCGCAAGGATCGCGGCCTTTGTTCATCACGTGGAAAAACACAGCCCGTTTCACAGCAGGATGGAGCCGGAGACCAGGGCGATGCTCGAGGCGGTCTCCCCGGCAGCGATCCTGCCGTTCCGTCTCGCGCTGCAGAACCTCTGGCTGTTCGGGAAGCCGATTGAGCTGGCCGCGCCCGGGATCAGCGGACAGGCGGCGGCTATGCTCGGAACGACCATCACTTTCACAATGATCTCCGGCGGGGACGCCTTCAATGTTTTTCCCGCGGAGGCTTCTGTGGGCGCGAATCTCCGGTTCTCCCGTCATGAGGACATGGAGGAGAGCCTCGCCATCATCCGGAAGAAAGCAGAAAAATACGGTTTGGAGATGGAGGTCATTCACGCCTCCCCCTGCACAAAACGGGCGGATCTCCGCGGAGAGGCCTATCGTTATGTGGAGGAGACGGTGGAAAAGACCTTCCCGGGACTCCGGACGAGCCCGTATATCCTGACCGCCGCGACCGATGCCGCGTTTTACGACGAAATCTGTGAGAGCTGCATCCGCTTCGCGCCCATTGTCTACGGGCCTTCGGAGAAAAAAGGGATCCACGGGACGAACGAGGCGCTCACGTACAGCTGCCTGCCCGGCGCGGTCGATTTTTACAAAAATCTGATCACCGGCACAGAAAACCGGGCTGTCTGACGGACCGCAAGTGTTCCGTATCAACCTTTTTTTGAACCATCACCATCTCAACGCCGCCCGCTGTGTTTTCGTCAGTCAACGGCAGGTATTAATCCTCTTTCAGAAAACCGGCGGCAAAAGACCAGAACGCATCCAGATTCTCCAGCTGATAGGTATGGGGAGTGGAATGAACATAGTATTCAAGGTTTCGGAGGTTCAGGCTGATCCTTGTGTAAGACCCGTCCTCCCAGTCGATTCTGATCCAGTTGTAATTATCCGTGACCCATTCGCCGGATTCTTCTCCGATTTTGATGTCGCAGAGCAGTTCAACCGCTTGATCGAGATCCCCGCCTTTTTCGAACGCCGCGGTTCTCCCGTATCCGCCCTGGTCTATGTGGAATGAGAGCGCCACAGGAGGTTCCTCTTTTATATTCGCAAGCTTCTCATCTCCGAGAGCCTGATACAGGAATTCACCTGTCTGCGGAACCCGGGCCGGCGGCAGCTCGGCTTCCGTTTTCACAGATGAAATATCGATTTTCACAGAAGCAGGAACCGACTGCGGGCCCCACTTGATCCCGTCGTGGGAGAACTCGATTTTTGTATGGGGCGCGATCGCCTCCTCTTCTCCATCGAACACTTCTCCGAATGACCGGAATTGCTCCCCGTTTTCATCAATAAGGGCGAAGGTGTAGACAACCTGCATAATGCCTTCATCCGAATCGTTTTCGATGGTGCCGCTGAAAGAATATTCGAATCCTCCCGTGTCGGATCTCTCCGCCTCTGCTTTTTCCAGCGTAACAGTCACACCGTCCTGCGACGCCGGACTGCCGAGGATTTCGAGATTGATTTCATCGACATCATCGGGGGACGGCTCCGCGCCGTCCGAAAGTCCGATCTCAATATCCTTCACTTCGAGGACATGCACGTTTCCGTCAGGATCCTCCCGGATATAGGCCAGCTGATAAGAGGGTTTTTCATCCGAATCTGTCACGCCGGTTCTGCGCAGAAAACAGTAGTTTGTTCCGTCCGCAGACTGTGTCGCGAGCAGGGCGACGGCTTCGTAATCAACGCGGTCATGATCCGGCATTGCCCGGTCAAATACATCCTGCGCTTCTTCTGTAACGGAGGTGTCCACGGTCGGTTCCCATTCTTCGGAAACAATCCCGGAGAGCGGGATCTCCGAACCGGACTGCGTCCAGGTTTCATACGCACTTTCTTCCGCTTCGGTTATTTTAACTTTGTCGCAATATGAAAATGTGCCGTCCTCTGTTTCCACATCCCCGCAGAAGATTGCTTCTTCCAGTTTTCCACAGTATTCAAACGCCTTTTTCTCCAGCCGGCTGCCTCCCGCGCAGACAACCCGGACCAGATCCTCACAGTAGCTGAAGGCGCTGCTTTTGATGACCGCTCCGGGATCGATCGACAGCAGCTTTGTTTTCTCGCAGTAACTGAAAGCGCATGTATTCACTGCTGCCCCCGCCGGGATCGTCACCTCCGGCGGCAGCTCCGCATAGCTGAATGCGTCTTCTTCGATCGTGATATTTTCGGGAAGACGGAGCAGGTCGGAGACCACACAGTATTCGAAAGCCTGCCGCCCGATGCAGCTGATGCTGTCGGGGACAGAAAGGCTTTTCATCTCCTGGTACCTGAAGGCCCCCTCCCCTATTTCCGAAACCCGATACCCGTCAATTTCAGAAGGGATCTCGATCACCGCTTCCTCCCCGGTATATTTCGCAATGATGATCGTCTTATGATCGTCACTTAACCGATACTCATAGTTCCCGGATGTGATGACGGACTGATGATCCGCCGTGAGTCCGGCGAAATAAGTCTCTGCAGCCTCTGCATCAAGGGCGCCGGTCCGGACACACACGACCGCAGCCACGGTTACTGCTAAAATCAACAGGGTTGTCCATGCCTTTTTCATTTCATTTTCCTCCCGTCGGACGCACAATAAACTTGTTTCCGGTTTCTGTTTTCAATGGTGTTATCGATGTAAGCTCTCTTTATTATACATTATGCGCGGTTTTTTGGCTTCATCTTACGACAGATTTCAATCTTTGTTTGAAAAGCTTTGTTTGGAAAGCCGTTTACAGTCCGGACAACAAAAGCCGTTTTCCAAGACACCTGTAAATGCGCACAGGAGAACCGGCCGGGAAGGTACCGGGTTCATGAGATTAAATAAAAAGGATTCATCCGCCGCTGTTATTCTCGTCTCCCCGCGATAGGACCATCAGGCCATCGCCCGGTTTTTTTCGCAGGGTTTTCTC
>JAUNJS010000343.1 GCA_030533125.1 Eubacteriales bacterium
GCCTGGCGAGCCTCGCGCAGCAGCCGGTTTCAGACAGAATCTGTGACCTGAGAAGTATCGAACTTCAACAGGACACGGACATGATGCGTAGCCTGAAGGGCCGTTATCCGGGAATGAAAGGGATTCGTATTTCTTACGGTTCATCTTCTGCAAAAACGGTTGTTTTTGGTCCGGATGCCGCGAGGCAGTTGTATCATTTCTTCCATTGGGGGAAAAAACATCCCGCAAATATCTGTGAGCAGATGATGGCTGCAGCAGGATATTTCCGAAAAGACCGGGCGTGGATCGAAGAACTGATCCCGGTCCCATTGATCAACAGAAGTGAAAAAACAGCTTCCTTCCACATGGAGCTGCATGAATATGTGAACAGTGAAATCGCCCTGATGAACCGGAACCTGGTTTTATGCAGTGAATTCAACCAGGAACCATTGCGCCTGCTGGGGTACATTCATTCCCACCCGGGGGAACTGGACGCCGCGATGAGCATGCCGGATCTTGAATTCCACAGTGCGCTCGATCCTGAAGGAAAAGACGCTTATTTTACCGGTATCATCAATCCCCACAGCAAAGATCTCTGCATATATTGGGATTCCATTTATTATCCAAATCACGTCATTCTTTTCGTCGAAGAAAATGATGTTGAGCACTGGAAATAAGCAGCCGCTGTTACGGAAAAATGTCTTGAAGACAACATCTATGTCCTGAAGCAAACATTTGCTGGCTGCATACCATAAAAGGAGAGAAAGGAGCCAGCTACATGAAAATCTGTCATAGTTGTTTCCATGAGATGTCTGATGATACGAAAGACTGCCCGCGGTGCGGCTATCCCATGGGCATTTATCATGTGGCAGACTATGCGCACGCGCTTCCCTGAGGCTCTGTCCACGCAGGCCGGAGTCTATCTGCTTATGAGCAGTTCATCTCGAAACGCTATACAGTATAGGCATTTTCTCAACGACAAGGAGAATAACAGGATATGAACTACCAGGATCTTCCCACTGTACTGGGAAAAGACACCATCCTCCATGGGAGATACATCATCCAGGATGTCCTGGGCCAGGGCGGCTCTGGCGTGACGTACAGGGCTTTGGACTACCAGACCGGGGAGTCCGTCGCGATCAAAGAGTATTTTCCGGATTCCCTTGCCGTAAGGCAGGCATCTAAGAACGACCTTCTGATAGACAGCAGTAAATAATCCTTCATCGTGGTTCCGGCGCACAGGATGAACGAGAACTGGACGAATATCGGCGGCTGGGAGGTATCCGGAATGCGTGCATGGCTTCGGGAGACTGTCCTGCCTATGATGACGGAAACGTTGAGATACAGCATCCGCGAGGTGAAAAAATACTCTTTTTCGTATGATAAGGACAGGGAGGTCTCATCAAGGGATACGATCTGGATACCCTCCGAGAAAGAGGTTTTTTCCGATTGTCCAGACAGAAACCAGGGAAACGAAGAAAAGAGGGC
Source organism: Eubacteriales bacterium (assembly GCA_030533125.1). Lineage (GTDB taxonomy): Bacteria > Bacillota > Clostridia > Lachnospirales > Lachnospiraceae > CAG-791. Next base: position 1,468 of record JAUNJS010000343.1, read on the forward strand.
TGTCTACACGGAAGCCTTTAAGGACAACATTTCAAGGATCAGGAACAATAACAACACATACGATCTCCATTGGTGGGTAATCGTTGAGGGAAAACCGGAGGGAGAGGAGGCTTTCCGTTACAAAAAGACCGGAGCTTCCTGGTGGTGGCTGCGATCCGCGTACAGACGTCATCTCTCCTACAGCTTCCTTCGAGTGGACAGCGAAGGTAAAATAGACAACAACAATGCCGACAGCGAGGGCGGCGTGCTCATCGGATTCTGTTTGTAATCCGGCGCTCCATAAAATCCAGCGGACCAGACCTGTGATATCATTATTGCTGATATCAAGGTATGCGGGGACATCGGTATCCGCTGCATGGTGACAGGGGAAATGATATATGAAAATCTGTTATAGCTGCTTCAGCGAGCTGCCGGACGGCGCGGCGGTCTGCCCGTGCTGCGGGAACAGCGCGGATCTGAAAAACGAGGAGAAATATCCCCACGCACTGCCCTGTGGCGCTGTCCTAAACGGGAGATATATCGTCGGGCGCGTCCTGGGGCAGGGCGGTTTCGGCATCACTTATGTCGGACAGGAATTTGAATCGAAGATGCTTGTCGCGATCAAGGAGTATTTTCCGGATACGATGGCTGTAAGGGACGTGTCCCGCGCTTCCTATACAGTCGTCCCGTTCAACACGGACAGGAACGAGAGCTTCGAGTACGGGAAAAAGCAGTTTCTTGACGAGGCCAGGACGCTGGCCGCCTTTATCGGCAGCCCTAATATTGTCAGGGTCTACAACTATTTTGAAGAAAACGGGACTGCCTATTTCGCCATGGAATATGTGCAGGGGCAGAGCCTGAAAAAGTATATCGAAAGCCGCGGCGGGCGGATCTCCTGGGAGGAGGTATGGAATCTCCTGATGCCGGTTCTCGATGCCCTTTCAGAGGTCCATTCCAAAAAGATCGTCCACAGGGACATCAAGCCGGACAATATCATCATGACACAGGACGGGAACGTGAAGCTCATCGATTTTGGGGCGGCGAGGTACAATTACGGCGAAAAGAGCCGGAGCCTGACGGCAGTCCTGACCCCGGGTTTTGCGCCGCTGGAGCAGTACTTCACCCGCGGTAAGCAGGGACCCTGGACGGATGTCTATGCCCTGGCCGCAACGTTCTATTTCTGCATTACCGGAGCAGTTCCCGTCGATTCTGTCGAGCGCTCTGATGAAGATACGATAAAGAGACCTTCCGAGCTGGGGGCTTCCATTCCTGACTACGCGGAAGGCATCCTTATGACAGCCCTCGCCGTAAAAGCCAAAGACCGTTTCGGGACGACCTATGAATTCAGAAATGCCGTTCTCGCCGGGAAGTACAGGGAGGAAGAAAAAGATACAAGAGCCGGCAGGGATATGGACGGGACGCAGGGGGGACAGCAGACTGCGGATCCCGGGGGAAAGAACAACGGAGAAGCCAGGAAGCAGAAAAAAACCGATACCGGGGGACGGAAAGAAACAGAAAGCGGGGAAGGGGAAAAAGCGAAGAAGGACTCTGATCTACATCGGGGGGATGAGAACAGTTCTGAACAAAGTAAGATGGAGGAAGAAGGCAGGAGAAACAGGCGGGCGGAAAAAAAGCTCCCTCTTGCAGCTTTCGCGGCCCTCGCCGCTCTCGTGTTGGCAATCATAATCGGGAGGGCTTTTATTACATCTGACAGGACTTCGGAAGATACATCTGTTCCGAAGGAAGAAGCTTCAGGGAAGGCTGCGCAGGGGGAGGGAGAATCGCTTAATTCCAATAAGGCTGACAAGGCTTCGGAAGGGACAAACACTTCAACAGATAACTCTTCGGGAGATGCTGGACAGGGGGAAACTCCGGCTGCCGCTGACAGCATCGATGTCTGCCTCGCATCCGAGCCCGAAAACATCGATCCCGCTCTCAGCTACAAGTTAGACGATGCGACCATGATCCTTCACACCTTCTCCGGGCTGGCGAAGTGGGAGAAAAAGGAGGACGGCTCCTTCGTGATCGTCCCTGACTGTGCGGAAGAGCTGGTTGAGGGCGTGGAGAATGGAGACGGCACCATAACTTATACCTATACCCTGCGCCAGGGCCTTAAATGGTCTGACGGACAGCCCGTCACGGCGGCGGATTTCGAATTTGCATGGAAGCGCGCGGCAGATCCCGCGACGGAAGCATATTACGGCTATTTGTTCGATCAGATCGCCGGCTATGACGAGATGTTGGTAGCGGCGGATACAGATTCGGGCGGGACGGCAGGCTCCATGACAGGACGGGATCTTCTTGCTGTCAAAGCCCTGGATGACAGGACCCTCGAAGTAAAGACAATACAGAGGGTCTCCTACTGGAACGAGCTCCTCGCCTTTCCGACCTATATGCCGG
>JAUNJS010000344.1 GCA_030533125.1 Eubacteriales bacterium
AACCCTCCTGAACAGGTTCAAGTCCTTTTACAAGGTCGAGAAAGCCCACTAACGCCTGCGGGATTGATCAACTCCCGGTCCGGCTCATTTCTTTGTAAGCAAGTCCAGAATCTGCTCCGGAGTACTTGAGACCGGGGCGCTTTTTACAGCCTCGAAAATCGGACGGATCGTTGCGCTATCTGATTCGAGCTCATCAATGATAACTTCCAGGGGCTTTTCTTTCCTGATTTTCTTCTGGACCAGTTCAATCAGGTTCAGAGTGGCGCCAACCGGTATTCCCTCGGCTTTCCCCTCAATTCTGCCCTCTGCTTTCCCTTTATTTCTCTCCACCAGCAATGTCATTTCCCAGTTCATAAATTCTCTCCTCAACTTACTGCTGAGCTTGGCGCTGCGGACTTTCTCCTGGACGCGGCTGGCATAGGAACCCTCCTGAACAGGTTCAAGTCCTTTTACAAGGTCGAGAAAGCCCACTAACGCTTGCGGGATTGATCCGACAGAACCGTCCGCATTGAGCACGGTTTTTGTGGAACCGTCACCGAGTACAAGATCTTTCTCTTCCACACATATGTTGCGAAATGTGTAGCGGTACTGTCCCCGGCCGAAAGGGTCAAAGGATGTGATAAACAAAACGACAGCATCGCGTATGTCATTGTAATCCTCACCTGGCTTGAGGCAGGTCTGGTCGAGCGTGCTGCTGTAATAACGGATGCGCTTGGGGATGTTTTTTTCGTTTTCGATCTGCATCTCGACATCAAATACACGGTCGTTAATGTCGCGTACGGTAATATCGAGCCGGATTCCGTGTGAGTCAGGCGAAGTTTTAATACTCACTTCCTCACCGGGAGGCGTGGCAAATCCCGTGATCTCCATTTCCGGAAGTGCGTATTGCAGCAGTTCCAGAAGCAGGTCGGGATTGGTCCGCATCACGTTTGCGAAGATAAAGGCATTTCCAATCCCGGCTTTTTCCCACTTCTCCTCCGGTGTAACCTGATCAATTGGATTCGAACAGGAAACGGACGCCGGATTTTTGAGAACTGTGCCGTCTGCCGCTGCCATGCTGTCTGTATGAAAAGTCGCTGCTTTGTTCAATAATCTGCCTCCTTACAAGTATGATGTTGGTTTGTGCATCATGTTGTCCGGGAGGCTCCGGCGGGTTGAATGCCCCTGACAAAGGGTATAAACTGTTCCGCTGCATAGGCGTATGCGTCCCGCCGGAGCCCGGAAACATTCCTGTCGGCTCCGGCATCAGCATAGCGTCCATCAGCTTGCAGCTGCGCCGGTACAACAAAGCAACTATGCGCATGAAAAAATGCGTCACAGTGCGTTTGTGAATAACAGGATTATATCATATATATGAAATCTGTGTAAGAGGGATTATTTCGAGCGGATCCAATGAGGATTCAGACAGTCAGTCAAAATAATATGCGTTTCTCTTAGCTCCTCCGGCAAATCGAAATCCGAAGTGCTTTTACACCCTTGCGGAGCCGGGAAGCCCCGGCATGCAGATTTACTGTTCTCACAGAGCCGGAGAGGGTCATGTCCTTTCCGGACTTGCGGTTTGTCCGCAATCTGCGTACGCCTTGATTTTTATATGTTGGCGCACCCTGCGGTTCCCCCGAAACGGTGGGAACCGCCGCGCCCGGCGAATGATATACTGTTTATAAACTCACAAAATGCGGCTAACCGGATTGACTTGAAAAAAAGACCTTTACTGCGGGATTATTTCCGGCGGATGTCGGCTCAAAGCGACATCCGCCGTTTGACTTGCAGAGAGTTCCATACTAAAATATATAAGAATATGTCCTTATCTCGACAGGGAGGTCCGCATGCGTATTCTGATGCTCGGAAACAGCTATACTTTTTACAACGATCTTCCCGGGAAGCTGGCAGCGCTGACCGGTGCGGAGGTGGTGCAGCACACGCGCGGAGGCGCCCGCCTGTCGGAACAGCTCAATCCCAAAACGGAAATGGGCGCAAGGACTCTCGAGGCGCTGAAAAACGAGACGTGGGACTACGTGGTCCTGCAGGAGATGAGCAACGGCCCCGTCACATCCCGCGAGGCATTTCTGAGGTCGGCAGCGCGCCTCTGCGAGAAGATCCGCGCGGCGAAAGCCACACCTGTTTTGTTCGCGACCTGGCCTTACGAGAGGGACAGCGCCGCGATGGCCAAAATGGAAAAGAAAGGCATCGGATATGACGTGATGGCAGCTGGTCTCTCCGCCGCCTATCACGAGGCCGCGGAGCGGAATGATGCCCTCATCGCGGATGTCGGACAGGCTTTTTATAAAACCGCTTCCAATGCCGCTTCCAACGCAGTTTTTCCCCGCAATGTTTCCTCCGGCAGTTCTGCCGCCACCGGCTCTGCCTCCCGAAATAACAACAATACCGCCGCCACCGGTTCCGCCCCCCGATACAACAATACCGCCGCCGCCGCCAGCGCTTCCTTCCTCTACAGTGAAGACGGCAGCCACCCGAGCGAAGAGGGCACCCGTCTCGCGGCCGCGATCCTGGCTGACGTTATCCTGGAGGATCAGAAAAAGAAGAAAAAAACACACACCGTCCCTTCCATGGCGGCAAAGGCTTCCAACGACCAGCGCCTCAGGATCCTGTACCTGTACAGGATCCTCCTGCGGCACTCCGACCCGGAACACCCGCTCTCCACGAATCAGATCCGCGAGTTCATGGAAACGGAACACGGCATCACAATGCACAGGACGACCGTACCCAGCGACGTCGCCCTCCTGCAGGCCGCGGGCATTCCCGTCTGCGCGCGCCGCTCCAACGTCATGCTCTACTACCTCGAGGAGACCCGCTTTGAGCTCCCCGAACTCAAGATACTGATCGACGCCGTGGAATCCTCCAAATTCATCACAGAGAGCAAGTGCCGCAGGCTGATTGAAAAGCTGACCTCCCTCACCAGTGAAAAAAACGCGGAGAAACTCAAGCGCAACCTCTACACCTCCGGCCGCGTCCGCTCCGGAAACGAAAAAGGATATTACATCGTTGACGCGATCAACGAAGCCATCAATGAACAGAGACAGATCAGCTTTCTTTACACAGAATACAATGAAAAAAAGCAGCTCGTTCTTCGAAACGACGGCAGCCCCTATATCGTAAGCCCGTACATCCTTATCTGGAACGGCGATTACTACTACCTCGTAGGCTATTACCACGCGAAAAAAAGGATCACCACCTTCCGCGTGGACCGGATCCTGACCCAGCCGGAAGTCCTTCCCGTCCGTGCGGATCCCGTCCCGAAGGACTTTGACATCCTCCGGTACACGAGGGAAATCTTCCGCATGTATGACAACCAGGAACAGGTACAGGTCACCCTCCTGTGCGAGAACAGCGTGATGAAAGGCGTCATCGACCAGTTCGGCCCGGACATCAGCGTCAAACAGGAGGACGACAACCACTTCTCGACAAAAGTGACCGTCTGCACCTCACAGACCTTTTACGCCTGGGTCTTCCAGTGGCGCGGCGCCATCAGGATCCTCGCCCCCGGGGAAGTGAGAGAAGAATACAGGGAAATGGCACGACTTGTGCTGGAGGAGACATAAAACGGCATTTATGATGCAGACATGCTGGTTGCGCACCAGTTGAAGGTTTTCATCGGATTCTTCTTGAATATGGCTGTCCGGAAAAAACAGGTCCCTGCGGACTGACCGGAAGCGTTTATGCGCCTGCGCCGGCTTCCGGGAACAGCGGGAACAGACTTCAGGACATAGCCTGTTGCCGAAAACAACGTATGTATAAAACTACGCGAGTCGTCACGCTTGCCCACTCGCTGTTTGATATAAACTTGCGTCCTGCAGGGAACGACAGGGAACAGCAGAGA
>JAUNJS010000345.1 GCA_030533125.1 Eubacteriales bacterium
TTCTGTAACGGCTCCCGTGTCATCATTCCCGGGTTCTCCCGGTGTCTGCGCCTGGCTGCCCTCCGCGGTCTCCTGTCCCGCCGCGGCGTCTCCGGTTCCCGGTTCTGTCACGGCTCCCGGGTCATCGCTCCCGGGTTCTGCCGGGGTCTGCGTCTGGCTGCCCTCCGCTTCTGTCCCCGGGGAAGACTCCCCGGGCTGCGTGTCCGTACCGGTATTCTCCGTCTCTGCCGTTCCCGTTCCTCCCGGGGCTGTCTCCACCTCGAATCCGTCTGCGGCGCCGGCTGTCCCCGCATCTGCCTGTGCGGTCTCTGTTCCCTGTCCCGCCGGCCCGGCTGTCTCCCCGTTCCGGTTCTTCAGGGCAGAAACGATCAAAAAAACAACAAGCGCAAGAATACTCAGGGCGATCACGCCCGTCCTGATGTAAAACCTCCTGAGCTGCTGCTCCCTCTTTTTTCTTGCCAGCGCCCTCTGCCGAAGTCTCCTTTCGGCACTGGCCGCGGCGGCATCCCGCTCGCTGTCTCTCTCCGAATGGTTTTCCGGGAGGTTTCCGGCGGGATAATAGGAGTCGTTCCGTCTCCGTGTCTGCGCGGTATTCCGCGCGGTGTCACTGCGGTTTCTCCTCTCCGCGGCTTTCCCGGAGCCTCCGCGGTTTTCCTGCCGGGCGGTGCTCCGGGTTCCCGCGCGGCTTTCCTGCCGGGCGGTGTTCCGGGTGCCTCCGCGTACATTGCCGCGCGGCTGCTGCCGCGCAGTCCGTGTGCCGTACTGCCCCTGCGCGGTTTCCCGGGAACCATACTCCGAAGCGGCGTACGGCGCCAGAAGATCCGCGCGGATCTCCCGGCTCCGGCCGGATGTTCTGGCCTGTCCCCTGCCGGTGGATGTGTTTTTCTTTTTCTGCTCTTTCTCCGCAGAGAAGCTATCCCGGTCGGAAGAACGCCCGGAAGCCTGCGGCTGCTCTTCGAAAGATTTCACCCCGGCTGCAGTTCCTCTCCGGCTGGCGGGCACATTTCCGCGCACAATCCTTTGCTCCGGCCGGTCATACTCTTCTCCGTACGGAGAAACGGTAAGCCCGGGCCATTCCGAGAGGTTCCCTCCCGCAGTCCCGTTTTCCCGGCTCTCCGCATCGTAATAACCCGCTGACCGGTTTCGCGCGGAATAGTTTCCCGCCGAATAGCTGCCCGTGCTGTCCACTTCCACGCGGTGCCGCTCCCGGTACGGCCGTTCTTCCGGATAATCCGGATAATCAGCGTCAAATTCTTCGCGGTTTTCGCGCAGGTCAAACAGACCGGCCTGCTGCGGCGCATTCTGCCCGGTTTTTGCTCTGTCCGCCTGATTTAATTGTTTTTCTTTCCTGCGCAGAGCCATAGATGCCTCATTTTATCACGGAACACTCTGTCCGTGTCTTTCACGACTGTGTTGCAGCTCAGCGCTCGTCCCGCGCCGCCTTATAAATCCGCACAAAGTCCTCCTCGTACAGGACGCGGGCGCTGCCGCGCTTCCCTCCGGAGGCAATGATCGCGTTGTGCGCCATGACCGCGATCTGCTCGTCGGTCGGATCCACACCCAGCTCATGCAGGCTGGTGGGCATGCCGATCCTGCGGTAAAAGGCCTCCATGGCCTCGATTCCCTTCAGGGCAGTCTCTTCCTCTGTCCCTGCGGGCTCCACCTCCATAACATTGACCGCGAACTTCACAAAGCGGTCCAGGCAGTCCCTGTAGACATAGCGCGCCCAGGTACCCCAGATCGCCGCGAGCCCTGCCCCGTGGGTGACGTCAAACATGCCGCCCAGCTCATGCTCGAGGATATGGCTGGCAAAATCTCTCTGCGCCGCCCCGCAGCCGGTCAGGCCGTTGTGGGACAGGCTACCCGCCCACATCACCTCCGCGCGGGCTTCGTAGTTCTCCGGCTCCGCGTGAATAATCTCCGTATATTTCCTGACTGTCCGCAGAAGCCCCTCGGCAATGCTGTCCGTCAGTTCCATGGTTCCGCCGTTTACGAAATAGCGCTCCATCGTGTGCATCATAATGTCTGTACAGCCGCTCATGGACTGATAATCCGGCAGTGTCATCGTGAGTTCCGGATTCATAACGGCAAACCGCGCGCGGGAGACATCGTTTCCATGGCCCCGCTTGATTCCCGTCTTTTCATTCGTAATTACGGAGTCATTGCTCATCTCCGAACCGGCGGCGGCAATTGTCAGAACTACTCCGACGGGGAGACAGGCCGTGGATTTTCTTTTTTTCACAAAAAAGTCCCAGACATCTCCCTGTTCCGGATCCGCGAGGCCGTAGCCGATCGCCTTGGCGGAGTCAATTACGCTCCCGCCGCCGACGGCCAGGATGAAATCGACTCCTTCTTTCCTGCCGAGCTCGATTCCCTCGTAGACCAGCCCCAGATGGGGGTTGGGCACGACGCCGCCCAGGGAGACATGGCTTATGCCCTCGGCGTCCAGCGCGGCGCGGACGCGGTCGATCAGCCCGGAGCGCAGGGCGCTCTTTCCGCCGTAGTGGATGAGGACTTTCCTGCATCCCTCCGCCTTAACCAGTGCGCCGAGCCTGTTCTCCGCGCCTTTTCCGAACACGACCTTTGTCGGTGCGTAATAATCAAAATTCGCTGTCTGTATCATCGCCTCTCCCTTCTTCCCAGGTCCTGTCACTGATAATATACCTTGGACGATGCTTGGTTTCCATATACGTTTTTCCGACATATTCTCCAATCACTCCGATGCCCAGAAGCTGGATGCCTCCCAGAAAGCACAGGATGCTGACCATGCTGGACCAACCCGCGACCGTGACGCCCATGAAATGCGCGGCGACGGACCAGATGACGCCGAGAAAGCTTATGAGAGCCACCAGGCAGCCGAAGCCCGTGATCAGGCGGATCGGCCGCGTACTCATGCTGGTGATGCCGTCCAGGGCAAGTCCCAGCATCTTGGAGAGCGGATAATGGCTCTCGCCGGCGATGCGCTCGTGCCGCTCATAATAGACCGAGGTGCTTTTGAATCCCACCAGCGGAAACATGCCCCGCAGGAACAGGTTGACTTCGCGGTAGTTCTCAAACGCGCGCAGAACCCTCGAAGAGACCAGCCTGTAGTCCGCGTGGTTGTAGACGACCTCGGCGCCCATTTTTGTCATCAGCTTATAAAAGCTCTCCGCCGTGAACCGCTTGAACCAGGTATCCGTATCCCTGCGGGAGCGCACCCCGTAGACGATCTCGCACCCATCCAGATACTGCCTGACCATGTCGTCCATGGCATTGATGTCATCCTGGCCGTCGCAGTCAATGGAGATCGTGATGTCACAGTGCTCCTTTGCCTCCATGAGGCCGGCCAGGACCGCCGCCTGATGTCCCCTGTTCCGGCTCTGGGCGATGCCCAGGTAACGCGGATCCTCCTTCGCCAGCGCGCGGATGATCTCCCAGGTCCTGTCGCGGGAACCGTCATTTACAAACAGTATGCGGCTTTCAGCACAGATCAGCCCCTCCCCGGCCAGCTGCCCGATCTTTTCCAGAAACATCGGCGCCGTGATCGGAAGGACCTGTTCCTCGTTATAACATGGAATGACTATCCACAGAACCGGAATCTTTTTATTCTCCATCTCCTCTTCTCTCTCAATCCGCTGCGTGGAATTCCTAAAAGCATCACCGGTCACACTATGACCGGCCGGACAGAGCAGTTTTCCCACAGAGGACTTCCCCTGATGAGACAAAGCGCCAATTTGTATTTTAACACAAATTGGCGCACTTATGTACTGTGGTTTTAAGATTTACTGCAAAAGCTCCGGCGCTGCAATCAGACACCGCGCAAGCTTGCTTGCAGCGGGGGCTGATTATTGCGCCGG
>JAUNJS010000064.1:0-6790 GCA_030533125.1 Eubacteriales bacterium
CGGATCCGTTTTCAACGCCGTCGGATCCGCGGCGGAACGGGGACTGTCCCCGTCCTCCGCCCCGGACGGCAGCGCGCGCGGGCCGGCGCCCGTATGATCCGTGCGCACCGTTTCCGCGGCTTCGTTCGCGGAGCCGGAGGGCTCCCCGCCGGATCCCGCCGCCTCTTGTTCCGTCCGGATTCTCTCCGCTTCCTCCCAGGTGATCGGGGGACGGCTTCTGTCGACCGGGGAATTACAGACGGGACACCTGCTCCGCACGAGCATGCCTTCCCGGTATACGATCTCATGCCCCCGGATACAGTATCTCACCATCTTCCCGGAACCCTGTTTTCCGTTCTTCTCCGCCATAACCTGCTCCTGTTTCCGCGTGTTCCGGTTCAAACGGGTTTACGGCCCGGAATGAACCCGCGCATAATCCGCCCGCCGATCCGGATCGGGACGCGCTCCGGATCAGCGCTCTCTCCCGGGGGATCTTTACTGTATCTTCATTGCCTTCGCCGCTCTCGCCTTTTCCCGCCTGGCAGAACCTTCCGCCTTCCGGATCTCGATGTTCTCAGCCGTCGGAGGCTGCAGGGCAGTCTGGTCAAATGTGATCCCGTATTCCTCCTCCAGTTCCTTCACGATTTCCGGAAGCAGCCCGCAGAAATGCCTGGCTTTCTCCGTGATGCTCCGGCGTTCATCCGTCGAGGCGGTCTCCCCCCTGCTCTTTCCCTGGAACTGCATCTCAAAAGCGCCTGACCGGGCGCGTGTGATCCGCACGCCGGTCTGCGCGTCCATGGAGTATTCCACCTGTGTCACTCCATCGTCGCCTACAGCCATGTTTTCGAACATGAGGTTGTGTCGTTTCATGACAGCCGTAAAAGCGTGTACGGTGTATTCCCGCTCTTTTTTCAGCCGGTACTCATCGACAAGCTCTTCCGTCTCCCTGCGCATTTCGTCGATCTCAAAGGGATCTGTCAGGTCCTCTTCCGTGTACTGCGGCTCGATCCCCAGTTTTCCCGCGATCGCCAGATACATGCAGAAATCATCCATGACTTTTTCGGACAGATTCCGCGCCCGGGTTCCGTACTGCTCAGCCCGCTCTTCCATTTCGGCAAGCTGTTTCTGGTGCTGCTGGATATAGAAATTCCGGCGGGAAGGCGCAAGAGAATGCGCTTCCGCGAGCATCTGCGCCGCTTCCTCCTCAAAATAGGCGGCCTCGACGGCCGCAACGGCACGCACGCGCTCCACGAAGCTGTCCCAGGGAGTCTTTGCCGTTTTCCGTTCCCCCGTCCCGGCGCCCCTGTGAAGCGAGATAAAATTCTCGCTGCTGTCCTGAATCCGCCGGGTATCCGACACCAGGGTTCCCATGCGCTGTTCGAGCTCTTCCGTCCGCCTTTCCCGGCGCCTCTCCTCGGACATTCCGGGAATAATGACGAAGAGCATGTCCTCTATTTCCTGCAAAAGCTGTGTGCCGTCGCCGAACATGGATTCCGAGCGATGGATCATGTCCGCCATCTCCCGCAGTTTCGGATCCTGCCCGAATTCATTCTCGAAACCGCGCAGGGCCTCATCCATGCGCGAGATCCTGTTCCGGATCTCCGCCCTGCGTCTTTCCCCGCTGCGCAGTTCCTCCTGCATCCCGGCTCTGGCCGCGTCGGCCAGCATATTCTCTCTCTCTGCGCGCGTCTTCTCTTCGCGGGCGCTCTCCTCCACGAACGACCGGTATTCTTCCCGGTTCTCATCCGCCAGCGCGGCGATCATATCCAGCTTCTGTCTTTTTTCCAGCTCTTCCGCCTCCGCGCTGTCCAGCTTAAAACGCCGGTATTTTTCCGCGGCGGCTGTAATGGCTGCCCCTGTCATCGAGACAACGCCGATCGCGACAATTACGGGTGCCGCGATCAGGATCACACCCGAATCAGATGAACTCATATTCCGCTCTCCCTGAGCAGTTTCCCCGTCGCTGCCAGAAAACTGCCGTGTTGTATATAATCCAACCACACTTTGAATGCTTTCGAGCCATACAGCTCCGCGACCTCTTCATCCAGCCGCTCCCCGCAGGTCTCAAGATACCCCAGAAGATCCTCCAGCGTGAGCAGTGTCACGCCGTGCCACTGGAAGTCCGGCTTCTGCCTGAGCGAGATCTGCAGCTTTTTCACGGCGAGCTCCGGCGTCTTTCTTCCTTCCTCTTCGATCTCCATGGCGCGCGATATCTGTTCCGGGGATGCCCCGCCCTGTTTTTCATAGAAGCTCAGCAGCTTCGCCCTGCAGAAGAGTGAAAAAGGATCTTTCGCGCCATAACTCCCCTGCCGGTCCGTCCTGTCCACAAAATCCTCCAGCGATCTGTAATGCTCGCCGAGCCAGTAGAAATCGGCGGACGGAGAGATCTTCTGCATCAGCATAAAGAGTCCGGCAGATGTATTCCGCATCCCCGCGCACTCCTGACAGTCATCGTAATACCTGCCGTCAAACTGTCTGACGAAATCGTCGAGCTGATGTTCGGCCAGCATCGCACAGCCGTATTTCCAGTCCTCTCCGAGCACCTGGATCAGTCCCGGAATATCGAGAATCAGCTTGTCCCGGTATGCCAGCCCCCTGATCGTCTTTACCTCTGTCCGGGGTGTATAGGTCCGCACGCCGATCCCGCCGTTCGCGATCCAGCTGGTGATATATTCACTGCCGTACCGCGCGTCCGGCCCGTACTGGATCATCCCGTTCAGAAGACTCCTGGTCTTTGCCGACAGAGAGGCTCCGGGGGGACATGAGACCGGTCTCTGCCACCGGCGGTACAGGCGCTGCCGGAGCAGATTCCGGTCCTGCGCGCCTATTGTCTCTTCATCGTCCAGCAGTGCCCTTCCGCTCAAAAGCGTAATCAGCGTGAGCCCGAGAGAACAGTAGTCGGAAGCCGCCGTGTGGACTGCCCCGTCTGAATAAATGCGCTCCGGCGCCATATACAGCGGCGTTCCCCCGGCTTTTCCCTCCTTGTCTGTCGTAAGGCAGTCATAATCCCCCAGCACAACCTCCATCTTCCCGCGGTCTTTCCAGAAAATATTCGCAGGCTTGACATCGTTGTGCACCAGATGGTTTTCTCCCAGAAACCGCAGCGCGTCATTGAGCTGCGGCAGAATGTGCCTGACCATCTCCTCTTCGGTGATCACTGCATTTTCCAACGTGCCCTGCTGATATACCGGCATGACCTCATAATGAATCCCGCCCTCCAGGTCTCCATAGTACAGGATCGGCATCAGCGAGGCGCATCCCGCCCTGCGCAGGCAGTCGCCCAGTCTGCGCAGAGCCGGCGTGCTTTCCGCTGTCCCCGGCTCATAGATCTTGACAACCACCCGCTCCTGTCTCCTTCCCTCTCCCAGAAAAAGCACGCTCTTCGCGCCTGTGCAGAGGTATTTTGTGAGAAGATACTTTCCGATCCTGTCTCCTGCTGTATAGGACAAGCCGCTTTCTCTCTGGCCGTCCGGATTCGGGGAGATCCCGTCGACTGCCGGAATCGTCGCTCTCCCGTTCCAGGCTCCTGCCTGGACCGTCTTCGCCGCCCGGCTGTTACGTACTGCTGCATCCATATGACACGACACCATTTTGTACAGTGATGATTTTTTCTGTAAAAGCTCCGGCGCGGCTCAACAAAACAGGTAAACTCCGTTTATTTGTTCTGCCGCGTTTCTTTCCGCCCCGGGGGAATGCCGATCTGCAGGAGAGATTCCTGCTGTCCCACGTACTGCACCTTTCTCTCCCGGGATTCCGCGTCGAGATACCGTTCCGGGAAGCGCTGCACGATCACACGCTGGTTCGCGGACCCCCGCAGACCCTTTCCGTCGTTCCGGGCCTCCATATACGCTCCGTCCACCAGGACCGCGATCATGCGCAGGATCTCGTCCGTGGCAGGATCTCCGCGGGCCTGCAGCTCCTCGACCGTGTAGCCGGTATATACCAGCACATCCCTGCTGACCTTCTCCGTGAACCAGCGCACCAGTTCCGCCACTCCCTCAGCCTGATCAAACGGTTCGCCCCCGCTGATCGTCATTCCGTCCGCGGAAAATCCTTCCGGAAGAGAAGCGATCAGCTGCGCGACTTCCACAGGATCCCCTTCGTACGGCTGCAGCTCGGGGCTGATACATCCCGGGCACGCCCTCCCGCATCCGCGCACCCAGACTCCCAGCCTTTTCCCGTATCCGAGTGTCACGACAGGATAATAGATCCGCTCAAGGACCAGCCGGCTCATACGATCTTAATCCTCCTGGAACACTGCGCGCAGATATCTGCTCCGTCCGCGGGTTTTCCGCAGAACACACACTGCCCGAAACGTTTCCGCCTGACTACAGCCAGGGACGCCTCCACGTAAGAGGCGGCGCTGTAATACTCCGCCGCCTCGACCGCATAGAACGCGCCGGAAAACAGATGGCCCAGGACCTGATCCGGATCCCGGAGATATTGCAGGTAACAGACCAGCTGCGCCGGCGTGACCTTTGTGTGCAGCGCTCCCTTCTGCTGCGCGGCCTCCACATCCTTCGGAAGCACATTGGTCAGATATCCGATTCCCTGCATGACGGTTCCGCCCCGGCAGGGAAGCTCTCTGTGCTCTCCCGGGCAGAATCGGTGATCTGTCTTTACCGGAGCGACGGAAGCAAAGCCCGGCAGCACGCCGAAAGGCCCCGCTTTCATTTCCTCCTGATGCTGCACCGCCCAATAGCGCGGAACCCCGAGTTCCCGGAACTGATGCGTTCCCGTCACCGGAAGGATTTCCGTCTGCAGATAACGCATCCGGTCCTGCAGCGTATGGCGGAAGCTTTTTAAAGCTTTTCTTGACAGAAATGCATTTCCGCCTCCCAGCACAAGGATGCGGCAGAGCTCGACCCGGATGTACTCCTCCAGAATATCCAGTGCCTCCGACTGTTCTGCCTGATAAAAAAAGTGAAGCCTCTGAACGTCGATTTTTCCCTGCCTGTGAATCTGGTGCTGCGTCTCCCTGTGCAGCTTCTCCGCCCGGACAAACAGCTCCTGAAGCTTCGTTCCGGTCTGTGCAGCCTTTCCCGCGGCATCAATTTGCGCCACGCGCTCCCGAAGCATGAGCAGATCCTGTCTCAGCCTGTGTCCTTCTCCGGAAAAATACAGAGTGCCTCCGGAGAGAAGCTCCCGCGTTTTCGCCTGGAATTCCGTCTGCATATTCACCCTGGCAAGCGCAGCCGCCCGGGACTCCAGGCCGGTCTCCCGTCCGAGAACGTCCAAAAATACAGCGGTCAGTTTTTTCATCCCTGCCGACTTTCCTTCCTACTTTCTCCAGCGGTCCGCTTTTCTTTTGGCTGCATCATGTTCTTTCTGTGCCTTCGCCCGCTCTCTGTCATATCTGCTCTGCCGCTCCTGATACTTCCTGTCCCTCGCGGCATTCTCCGCGTCCTGCTCCTCCGCAGCCCGGCGGATCGTCTGCGCCAGGATCCTGACTCCTCCGTCTGTCTCATTTCTGTAAGGGATCTTTTCCGCCTCTTCCAGAAAATCACGGATCCTCCCTCTGGAAGGGCTTCCCTGCAGAAGCGTAAACGCTGTGTAAAACTGCTTCATCCCCTCGTCCGCCCCGCGGTCCGTCCCCGCGAGCAGGACCATATCCTGCAGGGCGCTGTCTGACAGCTGCCCCTTCATCAGATGGCCCCCGATCCGGAGATAAAGCTGCGCGGCCGTAAGGGATGTGGAGGGCGAATCCTCCTTCTGCTCCCGGAGCGGCGCGGGAATCTCCCGCTCCATCCGGTCGAGGTTTCCGTCTCCGGAAATACTGCTGTATTTTTTGCGGAGCTGGTACATCTGCACATCTTCTTCTGTAACAGGGGCGTGTATCTCTTCCAGGATCAGCGACGAGGCGTCACTGCCTCCGCCCCCGGATGAATACCCCGGAAAACCTGACCCTTTCGACAGAGGACGGCTTTCAAATAAACCGGCCCTTCCCGCCCCGGCGCCTGTGTCAAAGACTCCAGTTCTGCCCCGGTTCTCTCCGGCACCCGTGTCGAAGATTCCCGTTGCGCCGCGATTCGCCCCGGAACCCGTATCAAAGATTCCTGTTCCGGCATTGAAGAACCCGGTTTCCGCCGTTTCGTCCGCCTCCGGCCCGCTCCGGCCGGTCGTCCTGCCCGAAGGATCGGATGCAGTCCCGGCCTCCCCCGGGTCCTGTCTCTGTTCAAGCTCCCATCCGAATCCGGCGCGCATCTGCTGCAGTTCTTCCTCCTGCTGATCTATTTCAGCCAGCAGGGCATTCCATTCCTTTTCGTTAAACATACTTCAGATCCATTATTCAGCATCACAGACTATGTATGTAAAAACTACGCGCTGCTCCGCGCGTTCCGCGCTGTTTTACAGGCTCTCAGAACATCCCGAATGTCGCTTTATAATAAAAATACGCCACAGCCGCGCCCACGACGAAGATTCCGATTACCACAAGCTTGCTGCGGGTTCTCGCCGCCTTTTCATCCTTCTCTTTTTCCGCGATGCGCGACCTGTTCCGGTCATTGACCATTCCGGCGATGTCCTCGCTCATTTTTCTCTGGTCTGTCACGCATTGATAGAGTCTCGCTTCCAGTTCCGTCAGATCACTTTTCGCCATTGTTCACCTCACATACAGCCTGCTGTTCACAGGAAACCCTGTTACACCGTGTGTATCCCGCGGGAAGATCTTACGGTTTACCTCACATCCCGCCTGCCGTTCGCAGGAAACCCTGTTACACCGTGTGTATCCCGCGGGAAGATCTTATGATTCACCTCACATCCCGCCTGCCGTTCACAGGAAACCCTGTTTCTCCGTGTGCATCCCGCGGGA
>JAUNJS010000064.1:6890-11590 GCA_030533125.1 Eubacteriales bacterium
ACATCCCGCCTGCCGTTCACAGGAAACCCTGTTTCTCCGTGTGCATCCCGCGGGAGATTCCTGCGGTTCACCTCAGGTTCACCTCACATACCGCCTGATGTTCGCAAGGAACGCCTGCAGCCACTGTTCCGTAGGCCGCTTATACATACGGATTTTCTGGGAGTCCCCGTAGAGGTTGAAAGAGACCGCGTTGTGCGGAAAGCTCTCCTTCGGCCCGGCCTCCCCGACAATTCCTTTATATTCTTTATCGTCCATGCCATAGGCGAGGCGGTGATCGAAAGCGCTGAAAGAGGTCCCGTAATTTTCCATAAACAGCCCCGGGTCGTTCGCCCACACGACGAAATTCATGCCGTATTCGGGGCCTTTGGCGAACAGTTCCTCCAGCATCTCTTTCGGCGACCGTTCATAGGTGCCCGTTGTCAGCTGCTTGGCGCGGTTAAGCCCGTAGAAAAACACGAACTGCTGTCTGCCGCTGCCGAGTTCCTGATACAGCGTCTCGATCCCTTCCAGGATCATATTCGGCGGCACGAGCCGGAATGCCTCCGGGACACGTTCTTCAATCTGTTCAAGCAGGTCGGCATCGTAGGATCCATACAGGGACGTCCCGCTGAGGTCGAAGACCGTGATATACGGGAGCGAGATCTCCCCGTCAATGCGGACCTTCTCATACAGAAGGGACAGGGCGGCGTATCCGAAAATCGTGCGGGAGAGTCCCGATCCGCCCTGATCTCTGCCGGCCACAAGCAGGTTCTGTCCCTTCCGGTTCAAAAGCGCCGGCAGATAGGTGTTGATCATTGTCAGGCTCTCGCCGAGATACAGATGCCAGGAAGGATCGCCCGCGGCGGCGGGACGGTTTCCTCCGGCCGCGAATACAGTAAGCGGGTTTTCGGAATCATCTTCCGGTCCCGCCGCCAGAATGCGGGGCTTGAGCAGCTCGCCCTCGATTGTTTCCATCTGCCTGTTCCGGATCATCTGATCCCATTTGTCAATTTCGTCGTTCGTGATATAGGCGGCGCGGAAGGAACGGTTCGCGTCTCTGTTGCCCGCGTTGTTGTTGAACATCCCCTGCCCCGGATCGACCGTAGTCAGACGCGTGGCGACGTCGTTTTCATTGTCGAGAAGGATCTCCGCGGATTCCTTTGTGGACTTTAACGCAATGCGGGTATGCATGTTGCTGTAGACGCCGTTTTCCAGACCTTTGACGTTCTCAAAGGTCTGTGTAGAGAGAATCAGGTGCATGCCGAACGCGCGGGCCCCCTGGGTGACGATCTCCCTGATCAGGGAAATACATCTCCTGGAAATCTCGCTTTCATCCTCGCTTAACAGCGCCTGTACCTCATCGAAAATGATCAGGAGCCTGGGCATGTCTTCGTGCGTCTTTCCCTGCCGGCCCATGGTTCTCCAGTAGCTTTCGATATTTGACACGCCCACGGAGCGGAACTTCGCGCTCCTTCTCCCCATCTCCAGATGCAGTTCGTTCAGCACCGCGTAGCCGAATTCCGGCTCTGTTTCCACGGCGACGACGCGGAAATTCGGCAGCCTGGAATCCGCGTAACACTTGAATTCGACACCGTCCTTGAAATCAAGCAGGTACATCTGGACATCTTCCGGCTTGTAATTGAGCAGGACGCCCTGGATGACCGTATGCAGGAACCTCGATTTTCCCGATCCGATCGTCCCTCCGAGCATCGCCGCAAAGCTGTGATATGGATGTCCGAATTCCAGATTGACGATCTTGCCGGCACCTTCCATGCCGACCGGCAGGGAAATGCCGTCCAGTGCCGACTTGTGGAACCAGTAATCCTGTCTCGCCGGCATATTTCCGGAGATCATCGGGTAGGTGATCACAATCTCCTCGCCCAGATGCTTCCGGATCTCCCCTATGACCTCGATACTCTGTGAAGCGGTCGGACCCTTGAAAGGGAAATAACGCATCTTCCCTTCGTTTGTCCTTTCCTTCACACACAGATAATCATTCTCCGTTACAACCGTATTCTTCAGGCGGTCGCGGATCCGTTCGATCTGGACGCTCCCCCCGTATTTGTCCGCGTTCTCCATTTCCTGCTTATTCGCGGCCAGGATCGTATAGACGCCCGTTTTGGGACCGTTGTCGATAATGCTTTCGAGATACCCCATCGCTTTCGCCGAAAAGCCTCTCGGGAAATCCATCACAATCAGAAAACGAAGCGGTTCCGCGTTGATCCCGGCCTCCTCGTTGTAATCCAGGATGTTGTCATAGCGTCCCTGCAGACAGCGCTGGATAACATCCGTGGTGTGATCGACGATCAGCTTCAGCCTCTCCTCGATATCCCTCTCGCTGCTCCAGATCTTGGTATCTATCACGCGTTCATCGCCCTTGCCGCTCTCGTCCCGCTCTCCCATCGGCGCAAAAATAGCAAAGGTATTTCCCAGGCTCACGGGATCAATAAAAGTGCACCAGCACTTGTTGACCGGGACGGACATGAACAGATTCAGGGCGAGATTCCGGAGCGATTCCGCCGCCTGCTCACGGTTTTTGGGAAGAAATTCAAACAGGGTGGAAAATTTGCTGCTTGTAAAGGAATAGCCATAGGGCATCTTCAGATATTTGCGCCCTCCGTCTTCATCAAGGGCAAATCCGAAACGTCTGGAAATGACGGCATTTTTCAGAGGGTCTGACGCGAGATCCGTGACATCATATCCTACGTACCCGAACTGGATCCCTGCGGGGAAGGTCTCGACCGGTTCGAACATCTCATATTCCGGCTGTTCTTCCAGCATCCTGTCATACTCTGTCTTTACCCTGTCCGGCAGCAGCAGGGTTTCGATCCGCTCCACAAAGGAGTCCTCCTCCCGCTCGATCCGGATCTCCAGTCTGCGCGAACTGCGGCGCAGCTCCGCGTCCTGCTTTCTCGCGTGCGCCTTATGTTCCTCATCGTACCGCGCCTGCGCGATCCGGATCTCTTCATTCATCTGAGAAGAAGCGGCGGCCAGCAGCTCGGAACTCAGAACCTTGATCTGATCTTCGTTCTGCAGCTCCCTCTCACAGAGCTCGACAATCTGCCGGTTATCATTTTTTTTGTGCCCCCGGGCGCGCTGTTTCGTCTCCTCCTGCAGCCTCGGGATCGCCTGCGAAGGGGATAGCGAAGTTCCAGCCCCTTCGACAGCCTGCGCCAGCACATAAGCCATTTTCCCGCGGGACAGCCGCGACGACTTGTTATATTGGTCGACTTTATTGCTCCAGCTCTGAAATCTGCTCTCCGCCTGGTTTTTGCGGCTGTTCAGGACCTTCCTGGAGGATTCTTCCTCCGCTTCATAATTCTCCCGGATCGTCTTCTGTTCGTTTGAAAAATCGTTCAGAATTCTGCTCCGGTTCGTTTCAAAGCTCTTCATCTCGTCGGAGAGAACCTTCGGTACGCTGAGCAGTCGCTCATATCGATCCACGCGCGCTTTCATAACTCCCGTTCCCTTCTCAATGCAATCCCTTCGCGCAGCCCTGTCTGATCACACGGCTCTGTTCCGGTCGATGACCGGTTGGCCGATGACCGGTTCGAGCCGCTCGTGCGTCCTGCGCCCTGCGGGCTGCCTGGTTTAATATCGTGACAGTTCCTGATGCTCCATGATATACCGTATTCTGGCCACTCTGTCTTCTGTCGCCGGGTGGCTGGATGAAAGCGTCGCAAACAATCCCTTCGGGCGGGGCGCCTCTCCCAGGGAATAGAGTACGGAGATCAGTCCCGTTCCATATCCCAGGCGGGTGCAGAACTCGTCTGCTTGGTACTCATTTCCGCGGCTTGTCTTCATGCAGAGCATGTTGCCGATCCACATCCATACATTCAGGAACCAGCCGACAACTGTCACCGTCCAGAATCTGGAAATACTGGCGAGAATCATAAAGAAGAAGCCGTCCTCTCCCATGAAAATCGCAATGATGTGCATGATGAATTCCATAATGAACGCGCCGATCTGCGCGAGAAAGCAGAATGCCGTCACAAAGATATTTCCGATGCTGATCACAAGGATGCGGTCCGTATCCTTGTGCGCGAGATGTCCGAACTCATGCCCCAGGGCGCCTCTGATCTGGTCGTCCGTTCTGGTCAGCATTCCGGTCGTCATACACACCGTGCGGCGTCCGGTCGCGAATGCGTTGGGGGAATCGTCTTCACTGATAAATAACCGGATATCCTCCGGAAGATTCTGATTTTTTTCTCTGGCTCTTGCGTATACTTCCTGAAAGATCGGATCGATCCGGGCAGCAATCTCCGGATCCTTTACCGGCTTGCAGCCGACACGGGCGCGAAGAAGGTTTTCCCCGACAGAGGACAGGGCGACCGCCATAGACAGGATATACAGAACCAGTCCCAGCAGCATCCCCATCACAACATTCCCGTTCGTAAATCCGATTGACACAAAGCCGATGAACAGAACATTCATCAGAAGATAAATACATGTCGGAATGTTTTCCTTCACGCCGAACAGTCTGGTCAGAAAATCAATGAAATAGAACCTCTGCTGTCCGCCGCCTCTGTCCGCGGATCCTATTTTTGCAATGTGCCCGGGAAGTTCCGGGAGGCTTTGCGGGGACGGGACTTTGTGTTTTTTGCCGGTTTTCCTCTCCCCCGCACCCTCTTCGGCGGGAGCGTACGGACGCTCATACTCCGGCCTGCTTTCCGCAACCTCAACCGGCTTAGAAGGTCCGGGAGCATACGGACGCTCATACT
>JAUNJS010000346.1 GCA_030533125.1 Eubacteriales bacterium
CTGCGTCCCCGGCCTGCGCATCATCTTCGCCTGCGTCCCCGGCCTGCGCGGAGAGTTCTCCGTCCTCCGGAGTCTCCTGCCCGGAGGATCCTTCGCCCTCTGTCCCTTCTCCCTGAGAAACCATCTCATCCGGATGCGTATCATCCAGAAATGTGTCGATTTTTTCCGCGAGGAGGAGCGTGGCATTGCCGAAAAACTCAGCCGCCTGCTTCCTGAAGGAACGGAAAACAGGGAAAAAAGACCCCGGCATGGCACTGAGTATAAAAAAAGCACAGAATATTATGATCAACAGGCGGATAAACTTTTTCAAAAACATCCTCCATGTGGTAAACTGTTGTTGTTGCGTAATAATCCCCTCTCCGCAGGGTTCCGGTTTGTCGCCGGCCGGGAGCGTCCCGGCTTTTCAGGCTGACAGTCTCTGCCCCGCGGGAATCCGGATTTAACGCCGCTGGTATATATAGTACACAGGCTCCGCGCGGAATTCAAGCGTGCGAACCATCATTGAAAAAGATGGTACATCCTGAATTACAGTTCAGTCTGCCGCGCTTTCGAGAGGGCGTGCATAACCGTCCCGGCGCGTGACCGGGAACTGTAAGGAGCACGGAAACTGTGAGGAGCAGCAGTAAGGAGTGGCAATAGAGATGGCGGATTTCATGAACATGGAAGTGACGACGATGGATGTCCCGGCAGGGTACGAGACGGTCGGTCCCGTCTGCGGGACCTGCAGGGACCAGGCGGATCCCGATCAGGCATTTCTCGGGGCGCTCAGGGAGATCAGGAAAAATGCCGCGATGATGCAGGCGGACGCGGTGGCGGGCATGCGCCAGATGGCGGTTCCGCTCGCGGACGGGACCGGGCGTTTTCATCTGCAGATGTACGGGACCGCGGTCCGGAAGGCTGCGCAGATGTCCCAGGAGACTCCGGTCTCCGCGGCCCCGGCTGTATCCCCGCAGTATGGCGGACGGCAGGAAGGCGACTTTATGGTGGACGGCTCCACGCTGGTCCGCTACGTCGGACAGAGCGAATATGTGCGGGTTCCCGACGGGATTATCAATATCGGCGCCGAATCTTTTCACAATGCCCGTGTCGTCAGCGTGGAGCTTCCGGACAGCGTGACGGAAATCCGGGAGGGCGCGTTCAGCGGCTGCGAGCATCTGGAGAGGATCCGGCTGTCGGCGCGTCTTCTGGTCATTCGCAAAAACGCGTTCCAGAGCTGCATCTCCCTGTCGGACATCTCGTTGCCCGCAAGTCTGCAGGAGCTGGACAAGGCCGCTTTTTCCGCCTGCCCCGAACTGCCGGCCGTCACGGAGTTCCTCCGGCGCAAAGAGGCGGAGGCCAAGGACGCGGAATATTTGCGCAGCCGCCGCCCCGTGTGGAGAAGACAGGGACGCTGCCAGTACTGCGGCGGATTTTTCAAGGGAGGCCTCAAGGGCGTGAAAGTCTGCAGTATGTGCGGCATGGAGAAGGATTATTGAGTTCCAAAAGATCTTAAACCCGCGGGAATTCATGTAACCCCGGCAGGAAAGATTTCGTCTTATCAGGCAGAAGAGCAAACGGAGACATTTCCGGAGGTTCCGGAGGGAAGATTTCCGGACGTACCCGGCGGCAGAGGTTCTGTCTGCCGCGCGCAGCCGGAAAACTGCTGCTGCTGTTCTGCTATTCCAGTCTAAATGCCGGCGCAGATGCCGGAATGGAGGTAAGAAGATGAAAAACCTGATGCATGTGAGACTGACTGCTGCTGCCACGGCGCTGGTGATTGCAGCGGGGGCTGCTGCCCTGCCTGCGTTCGCGGCCGGCCCGGACGGGACCCGGGGCGCGCGCTCGGGCCGGGAGATGAGCAGTCAGACGATGAACAGCGTCTGGCTGCTGCCCGACAGCGACACCTACTATATTTCCGAGTCGGACATCAGCTGGATGGACAGCGAAGAACTCATGCTCGCGCGCAACGAGTTTTACGCGCGCCGGGGGCGCAAGTTTGTCACCAAATCGATCCGCGACTACTTTAACCGGCAGTCCTGGTACGACGGATGGATCGAGCCCGACGATTTTTCCACGGATGTCTTCAACCGCTATGAGCAGGCGAATGTGGACTTCATCGTCGCGTATGAGAAACAGAGAGCGCAGAAGCGCAGCCAGAGCCGGGCAAAGAAAAGTGAAAACAGGATCGCGGTATCGGAGGCTTCCGTGGAGGGATACCGGGAGATCAGGGAACGCTATGAAAATTCCTTCCTGGAAAAGTGGGATGAGGATGAGTACGACGCGCACGGCGTGAACCGGCTCGTGTATAATCTGGACGGCCCCGGCGATCTCGGCTACATGTACCGTGACCTTGACGGGGACGGGGAAGACGAATTCCTGATCGGACCGACAGACACGCGTTCTTTCGGCGAGGGCGCCGTCTTCGTGATCTATACCATGGAGGACGGGATTCCGGTCGAGGTGGCTTCCGGCGATGAAAACAGCATCTATTATATCTGCGGGGACGGCTCGGTCTGCAGAGAACTCAATTATGAGGATGGAAGCTGGGAAATGGACTACTACGACCTGGAGGACGGAAGCCTGTCGGTTACGAACGTGCTCGTCATGGATGAAGAAGAGAACAGCGAAGAGCCCTGGTTTACCGTCAGCAGCGAGGAATTTACGGAAGCCCGGACCGGCTCCGATAATAATGCTTTTGAAAGCGGCGGCGGATACGGAGATGACGAGGATTCCGGGGATGACGAGGAGCCCCGGGACGATGAAGACTCCCCGGACAATGAAGATTCCTGGGAGAATATAACCGGCGGAGATTTCGGCATCGAACTGTTTGTAGGGGATTCCGGCAGCGCCCGCGCGGCGGACACTGACGGCATGAGCTCCATCACCTATGAAGAAGCTTCGCTGATCCGGGCTGCCCATCCGGCAGACACACTGGAGCTGACTCCCTTTGAGTGATGCTTTAAGCGTTTGCATTTGTACAAATAATGCTTTAAGCGCTTTCATTTGTACAAAAAACCTGTATGACTGTATTATCAAGAAAAATCCAACAGAAAAGTTTCACAGAGCACGTGCCCGGGATCCGTCGGATCCCGGGCTGTTTTTATGATACGGTCTATGATACGGTCCGCGTATTTCAGCCTTTGACACAGCTTTGACACACTTTTTGATGCGGACAGCCGGACACAGCTTTACAGTTTTTTTATTCAGTGATAGGATAATTTTGTTTGCGGTGGAATGGAGACAGAAGCGGGCCGGGAGCGCGCAGGTACGACGACACGCCCGGTTCAATACATACGTGGTTTGTGGCGGCAGACCATGCCCTGAAGGAAATATGAAAGGAATAAATGAAAATTCTGATTTTGAGTGATTCGCACGGTAATCATGAAGATATCCGGAGAGCGATCGGACGGGAGGCGCCGATTGACATGCTGATTCACGCGGGGGATGTCGAGGGCGATCTCGAACAGGTCCTTGGCGTCAGAAGAGAGTATGAGATCCGTGTCGTCGCCGGCAACATGGACTGGATGCCCGGCCTGGAGCAGGAACTTTGTTTTCCGCTCGGGAAGCATCACAGGGTTTTTCTCACGCACGGCCACAGATACGGCGTGTACAGCGGCCTGGTCAAGCTTCGGGAGCGCGCCCGCAGAAAGAAGGCCGATCTTGTCATCTTCGGACACACCCACAAGCCGGAGTACGAACGGCAGGGGGGGATTACGATGATCAATCCCGGCAGCATCTCGAAGCCGCGGCAGGAAGGCTGGAAAAAAACCTATGTGGTGATGACAGTGCAGGAGGACGGGACCATGGACGTTCAGTTCAAGTCTCTCCCCAG
>JAUNJS010000065.1 GCA_030533125.1 Eubacteriales bacterium
GGAAAAGAACCGGAAAAGGCTCCGGATGATCCGGGCTTTGGCAGGATAGAAAGGGCGGCAAGTGGCGGAAAAGAACCATGTGAAAGAATGTGAGACAGAATGTGTGACAGTTCCTGCGGCATCCTGTCCCTGCAGGGAGGTTTATGAGGAGGGCGCGGCGCTTCTGGCCGGAATGGAAGACGCGTCTTTAGACGCGCGGCTTCTCCTGGAGCATTTCTGCGGAATCAGCACGCACAGGCTGCTGGCGGATCCGGATCTCCCGGTTTCCGCGCCGGAAAGGGAAGCGTTTCTGGAAGGGATCCGCAGAAGAGCGGCCAGGGAGCCTCTCGCCTATATTCTCGGGGAGCAGATCTTTATGGGACTTCCGTTTATGGTGTCCCCGGATGTACTGATTCCGGAGCAGGACACGGAAAACCTCGTGGAGGAAGCGCTCCGGTATCTGGAAGATGATTCCAGAATTCTGGATTTGTGTACAGGCAGCGGGTGCATTCTGCTGAGTCTGCTCCGCTATTCCAACGGCTGTACCGGAACCGGTACGGACATTTCCGCTCCGGCGCTCCGGCTGGCCGGGGAGAACGCCCGGGCGCTCGGACTCTCCGGGCGGTGCCGCTGGTTCCAGGGGGATCTGTTCGCGGCGCTGGATCCCGGCGTGCGGTTTGATCTGATCATCTCCAATCCGCCCTATGTCCCCACGGTGGTCATTGAGACGCTTGAACCCGAAGTGCGAGAGGCGCAGCCGCGTCTCGCCCTCGACGGAGGTCCGGACGGCCTTGCGTTTTACCGGCGGATTATCCGGGAGGCATCCGGATTTCTTATGATCGGCGGACGCCTGATGCTGGAGATCGGACATGATCAGGCGGAGGCTGTCCGGACACTGTTGGAGGAGGCGGGTTATTACGGGATAGAGATCATCCGGGACTACGGCGGGAATGACCGCGTTGTCACGGCAGTGAGGAGCATGAAACAGAGGATGTGATTTATGTTTGAAAAACTCGAGGGAGTGGTCCTGAAATACGAGGATTTGTCGCAGGAACTCATGAGTCCGGACGTCGCGTCCGACCAGAAGCGTTTCCGGGCGCTGATGAAGGAACAGAGCGATCTGGCGCCGCTTGTGGAGGCTTATCAGGCATATAAAAAGGCGAATGCGGACGCGCAGGACGCGCAGCTGCTGCTCGAGGAGGAGAGCGACGAGGAGATGCGCGCGATGGCCAAGGAAGAGCTGGCGCAGGCGCGGCAGGATGTGACTTCCCTGGAGGAGAAGCTGCGGATCCTGCTGCTTCCCAAAGATCCCAACGATGACAAAAACGTGATCGTGGAGATCCGCGCGGGAGCCGGCGGAGACGAGGCGGCGCTGTTCGCGGGCGATGTCTACCGGATGTATGTGCACTACGCGGAAAACCGGGGATGGCGCGTGGAGACGGTCAGCTTCGAGGACATCGGCATCGGCGGAATGAAGTCAGTGAGCTTTATTATTTCCGGAAAAGGCGCCTATTCCCGCCTGAAATACGAGAGCGGCGTGCACAGGGTGCAGCGCGTACCTGTCACGGAGTCAGGCGGCCGGATCCATACCTCAACCTGTACGGTGGCGGTGATCCCGGAGGTGGAGGACGACATCCAGATTGATATTCCGGACAAGGATGTGCGTATCGACGTCATGCGCGCCTCCGGAAACGGCGGCCAGTGTGTCAATACGACGGACTCGGCGGTGCGCCTGACACACTATCCCACAGGGATTGTGATTTACAGCCAGACGGAAAAATCCCAGCTCCAGAACAAGGCGAAGGCCTGGGCCCTTCTGCGGTCGAAACTCTATGATCTGGAAATGCAGCGGCGGCACGACGAAGAGGCGGACCTGCGCCGCAGCCAGATCGGGACCGGAGACCGCTCCGAAAAGATCCGCACCTACAATTTCCCGCAGGGAAGAGTGACGGATCACCGGATCAAATGCACCATCTATAAGCTGGATTCATTCCTGAACGGGGACATGGACGATATTATTGATCCGCTGATCGCGGCGGATCAGGCCGCAAGACTTCAAAAATCGGTCGATACCGATTTTTGAAATCCGGGAGTCCGGCAGAAGCCGTCCTCCGCTGATCCCGTCGGAAAAAACGCCTCCGCGTTTTTTCCTCGGGAGCCCTCCGCGCGCGAGCGCTTCGGGCTGTTAATGAAAGACTTCAAAAATCGGTCGATACCGAAAACTAAAATGTAATAATAGATGTACCACATGACCCGGCTTTGTTACAGGGGGTTTTGAGATGGCAAATTTATTCGGCGCGATAGATGTCGGGAGCCATGAGATGGAGCTCAAGGTCTTCGAACTGTCGAGAAAAGGCGGAATCCGTCAGGTGGATGACATTGTGCATCTGATCGATCTGGGAACGGACACGTACAACGACGGGCGGATCGGTTTTGCGCATGTGGCGGAGGTCAAGAGGATCCTTCTGGATTTTAAGAAGACGATGAATATGTACGGGATCCGGGACTACAGGGCTTACGCGACCAGCGCGTTCCGGGACATGGAGAACGCGTCCCTGGTGCTGCAGCAGATTGAGCAGGAGACGGGGATCCGCATTGAAATCCTGGCGAACTCGGAACAGCGGTTTCTGGATTATAAATCCATCGCTTCGAGGGGGGAGGCGTTCAGCCGCGTCATCAGCAAGTCGACGGCTATCGTCGATGTCGGCGGCGGGAGCATTCAGATTTCCCTGTTTGAAAAGGACAGGCTCGTGCTGACCCAGAACCTGCAGCTGGGCGTCCTGCGTATCCAGGAGCAGCTGCACCGGATCGGCGCGGGGAGCCGGAAGACACGGACACTCGTAGAAGAGATGGTGAATTCGCAGCTGTATGTTTTCGAGAAGCTCTACCTGGAGGGACGGAAAATCCGGAATCTGATTGTCGTGGACGACTATATCTCCGAGGTGGTCTCCGGAATCAGGTACGGGTTTCAGACAAAGGCGCCGGAAACTCCGGAGACGGTCCGTGACACGGGGACGATCCGGGACACGGGGACGTCTGTTTCCGCAGAGGAATTCCACCGGTTTATGAACAATCTGGAAACAAACAGCCGCACAGAACTCGCGCAGCAGCTCGGCCTGGAGGACGACAATGTGCCGCTTCTTCAGATCAGCGCGATTATCGTGCGCTGCATTGCGGACAGGACCGGAGCGGAGCTTCTGTGGTTTCCCTGCGTGACCCTCTGCGACGGCATCGTGTATGAATTTGCCGAGGAGCGCAGATATCTGCGCTCGGCGCATGATTTTGAACAGGATATTCTGGCCTGCGCGGATCAGATCAGCAGGCGCTACCGCGGCAGCGAAGAGAGATCCGGCACAATCGGCGGGATCGCGCTCAGGATTTTTGAGAGCACGAAAAAGCTGCACGGCATGGGTGGCCGGGAAAAACTCCTGCTCCAGCTTGCGGCGACCCTGCACGACTGCGGGAAATATATCAGCATGACAAACCTCGCGCAGTGCGGGTATAATATCATCAAATCCACGGAAATCATCGGCATTTCGCAGGTCGAGCAGGAGATTGTGGCAAATGTGGTCCGTTTCAATCATGAACAATTCGCGTTCAAGAAACTGATGTCGGAGGAATCCGCCCTGGACGAGGCCTCCTGCATGACAATCGCGAGGCTCACCGCGATCCTGCGCGTGGCAAACGCGCTCGACCGCTCGCACAGGCGGAAATTCTCGGATCTCCAGATCCGCAATCAGGACCGGAAGATGATCATCACTGTGGAGACCCCCGCGGATATCTCGCTGGAAAAAGGCCTGTTTGGCGAGCGGGCCGAGTTCTTTGAGGAGGTATTCGGCCTTCGTCCGGTTATTAAACAGAAAAAATAAAAAAGGTATTCAGTCTTCGTCCGTTCATTAAACATAAAAAAGGGCATTCGGACTGCGTCGGACTGTCAGTTTAGGAACTGTTCAGAAACTGCTTTTTAATGATGCGAAGGATGCTTTTCCGGGCGCGGGGCTTTTCGTTGAGACTGCAGGGGAAAATGAAGGAGCGAAAACAGGCTCTGTAACGGAATGCCGCCCTGTGAGATCAAAAAAAGACACGTCGGATGAAGCATTGATCTGCGTGGCAATCCTTACATGCAGGAGAAGCATACATGCGTGTAACAGGAGGAAATTATGTCTGTGCTGACTGAAAAATATGCGAACCCGCAGTATTATCACAACCGCGAGCTGAGCTGGCTGCAGTTTGACCGCCGGTGTCTGAGTGAGGCGAGAAACAAGGATAATCCCCTGTTTGAACGGCTGAAGTTCCTGAGCATCACGGCGTCCAATCTGGACGAGTTTTTCATGGTGCGCGTCGCGTCGCTGCAGGATATGGTGAATGCGAATTATAGGAAGCGGGACATCGCGGGCATGACGGCGTCCGAACAGCTGGATGCCATTCTGGCTGATGTCCATGCCTTTATGCAGCGCCAGTACTCGACCTACAACCGGCAGCTGGTGCAGGGACTTCGCGAGAACGGACTGGACATTGTCGAGGACTATGAGGATCTTACGCCTGAGGAACGCGGCTTTGTGGACGCTTTTTTTGAGGCCGAGGTTTTTCCGGTGCTGACGCCGATGGCGGTGGATAACGCGAGACCTTTTCCGCTCGTCCGCAACAAGAGCCTGAATCTCTGCGCCCTGCTTTCACGGAAAGCGGGAACGGGCCAGGGGATTCCCGGGTATATGCGCAAACCCAAAAAGGCCGACAAGGACCGGGACGGGAAAGACCAGGGCGGAAAAGAGAAGGACGCGAAAGCGCCGGGTCTGAAAGAGAAAGACAGTAAGGAAAAAGACGCGAAGGCAAAAGACACAAAGGCAAAAGACGTAAAGGAAAAGGACGGCAGGGATTCTAAGGATAAAAAGACTGTATCGAAAGACGCGAAGGCAGGGAACTACGAGGTCACAGCCGCCGCGAAGAACGCGAAAGCGGGAAAAGCGGGAAAGGACGCGAAGGAAAAGGACGTAAAGGAGAAGGAGAACTTCCAGTTCGCGACCGTCCAGGTGCCCGCGGTGCTTCCCAGGATCCTGGAACTGCCCTCGAAGTCCTCGCGGAGGATTATTCTCCTCGAGGAAATCATCCGGCATCACCTGGGGAGCCTGTTCCTGAATTATGACGTCCTGTGCGCCTATCCCTACCGCGTCACGCGCAACGCCGATCTGACGATCGACGAGGACGACGCCTCCGACCTGTTAAAGGAGATCGAGAAGCAGCTTAAAAAGAGACAGCGCGGATATGCCATCCGACTGGAGGTCGAGGAGGGGATGGATCCAAGACTTCTGGAATTCCTGACAAAAGAGTTCAATGTTCCGCAGGACAGGATTTTTGAAATTGACGGTCCCCTGGATCTGACTTTCCTGATGAAACTTTACGGCCTGGACGGCTTCGAGTGGCTGCGCGAGGACCGGTACGCAAAGCCGCAGGAGATCGCCGCCCTTCCCACAGGCTGTGATATTTTCGAACAGATCCGCGGCGGGGATATCTTCATGCATCATCCCTACCAGACGTTCCAGCCCGTGGTGGATTTCATTGCACAGGCTGCGGACGACCCGGCCGTGCTGGCCATCAAGCAGACACTCTACAGGGTGAGCGGAAACTCTCCCATCATCGCGGCGCTCGCGAGGGCGGCGGAAAACGGCAAGCAGGTCACGGTCCTGGTCGAACTCAAGGCCCGTTTTGACGAGGAGAACAACATCGTCTGGGCGCGGATGCTGGAGCGCGCGGGCTGCCACGTCATCTACGGCCTCGCGGGACTCAAGACCCACAGCAAGATCACTCTGGTGGTGCGCAGGGAGGACGACGGAATCCGCCGTTATGTCCATCTGGCGACGGGCAACTACAACGATTCGACGGCGAAGCTCTATACGGACATCGGTGTGATGACCTGCCGCGACGACATCGGCGAGGACGCGACCAGCGCCTTCAACATGCTCTCAGGATACTCCGAACCCCGTTTCTGGAACCACCTTTCCCTGGCTCCGCTGTGGCTCAAGGACCGGTTCCTCTATCTGATCAACAGGGAAGTGAGCCATGCCCGGAACGGGGAGAAGGGCAGGATCCGGGCAAAAATGAATTCCCTGTGCGATCCCGACATCATGGCGGCTCTCTATGAGGCGAGCTCCGCGGGAGTCAAAATCGACCTCATCGTGCGCGGCATCTGCTGCCTGAAGGTCGGCATACCCGGTGTCAGCGAGAATATCCGCGTCCGCTCCATCGTGGGCAATTTCCTGGAACACAGCAGGATCTTCTATTTTGAAAACGGCGGACGGCCCGAGGTGTACGCCGCGAGCGCGGACTGGATGCCCCGCAACCTCGACCGGCGCGTGGAGATCCTCTTCCCCATCGTGGACCGCCGGATCGCGGAGAAAGTTGTCCATGTCCTGGACGTCGAACTGGCGGACACCGTCAAGGCCCATATCCTTAAACCGGACGGCTCCTATGAACGCGTCGACAAACGCGGCAAGGAACTGGTCGATTCCCAGCGCATTTTCTGCGATGAAGCTGTCCGCGAGGCCCAGGCCGTCATAAAACCGCGCGGCGACAGGGTCTTCATCCCGGTGGAGAAAAAAGAGGAGCAGCATGTATAAAACAGCGCGGAAGCGCGCCGGCACGTGTAGTTTTATACATACGTGGTTTGTGAATCCGCACCATGCCCTGAAATATATAAAAACAGCCAACAGGAAAAGCCCTCCGGAAATCTTCCGGAGGGCTTTTTTACGAGTGGTGTCATGAGTGGTAAGACTTTTGCCGGAACAGGACCGGTCACGGACGTCTGCCGCGCAGGACGTGCAGGAAGCTCAGTTGCTGTCCTCATCCTTCTGGGCGACGTAGACGGTGCGCTTTCTGGCCTCGGCGTTGTTCTCAAGATAATCGTCGTAGGTGGAGACCTTGTCGATGATGGAACCGTCGGGCAGGATCTCGATGATGCGGTTCGCGGTGGTCTGCACGACCTGGTGGTCGCGGCAGGCAAAGAGCTCGACGCCGGGGAACCGGATCATGCCTTCGTTCAGGGCGGAGATGGATTCCATGTCGAGGTGGTTCGTGGGCTCGTCAAAAATCAGGCAGTTGGCGCCGCTGATCATCATTTTGGAGAGCTGGCAGCGGACCTTCTCGCCGCCGGAGAGAATGTTGACGTGTTTGACGCCGTCCTCGCCGGCAAACAGCATGCGGCCGAGGAACCCGCGGACATAGGTGACGTCCTTGATGGGAGAATAACCGGTCAGCCATTCGCTGATGGTGAGCGAGGAATTGAATTCCCGCGTGTTGTCCTTGCAGAAATACGCCTGGCTAGTGGTGAGGCCCCATTTATAGGTGCCTTCGTCGGGCTCCAGATTGCCGGTCAGAATCTCAAACAGCGTAGTCTTGGCCAGTTCCTGGCTTCCCACAAAGGCGATCTTGTCGTCGTGCCCCATGACGAAAGACACGTTGTCGAGAACCTTCACGCCGTTGACGGTCTTGGAGATCCCGCTGACCGTGAGCACTTCGTTGCCGATCTCGCGGTCGGGACGGAAGTCGATGTAGGGATATTTCCGGCTGGAGGGCTTGATCTCCTCGAGCTGGATTTTTTCCAGCGCGCGCTTGCGGCTCGTCGCCTGTTTCGATTTGGAGGCGTTCGCGGAGAAGCGGGAGATAAACTCCTTGAGTTCCTTGATCTTTTCTTCCTTTTTCTTATTCGCCTCTTTCATCTGGCGGATCAGCAGGCGGGAGGACTCATACCAGAAATCGTAGTTGCCCGCGTACAGCGTGATTTTCCCGTAGTCGATGTCCGCGATATAGGTGCAGACCTTGTTCAGGAAATAGCGGTCGTGGGAGACGACGATAACCGTATTGGGGAAATTGATGAGGAACTCCTCCAGCCAGTTGATGGCATCGAGATCCAGATGGTTCGTCGGCTCGTCGAGGAGCAGGACATCCGGATTGCCGAAGAGCGCGCGGGCCAGCAGAACCTTGACCTTCTGCGCCCCGGTGATCTCCCGCATAAGATATCCGTGCAGCTCCGTCTCGACCCCGAGGCCGTTGAGGAGCGCCTCCGCGTTGGACTCCGCCTCCCAGCCGTCCATCTCGGCGAATTCGTTTTCCAGTTCACTGGCCCGGATTCCGTCTTCGTCGGAAAAATCCTCTTTCAAGTAAAGAGCGTCCTTCTCCGCGCGGATCTCAAACAGACGGGGATTTCCCTGAATGACCGTGTCCAGGACAGGCTGGTTGTCGTATTTGTTCTGGTCCTGTTCAAGGAAGGAGAGACGCTGCCCGTCCGTGATGGTGACTGTTCCGCTCGTCGTCTCCAGCTGTCCCGATAAAATACGAAGGAAGGTCGATTTGCCCGCGCCGTTCGCACCGATGATGCCGTAGCAGTTTCCTTCCGTGAATTTGATCGAGACGTCCTCAAACAGGGCTTTTTTGCCCAGGCGAAGTGTAACGCCGTTCGCTGCAATCATATTTGTTTACCTCTTTCAATCATCCTCCATCAAGACAATTATCATTTATCGGAATCATTAACGTAGAGCCAACAAGGCCAAAAGGCATAGCAAATATTAGAATACATGATCAAATTGAAAAAAGCAAGATACAGAGTTGAGGTGCCGGAATTATTGTGATAAAATCAAATTGTTGAATTGTAGCAATAGAAAAAAGAGTGAAGAGAATTAATATGCAGCTGTTGTGAAGCACTGATGCAGAACAGCGGACCCGCAGATCTTTTCACGACAGCAGGTTATCCGGCAGTCAGTCAGAAGACGCGCGGAGTTCCCCGACGGAGTGTTTCGCGCGCCGGAATTCAGTAATCTGTACAAAGCGTGTACGGATTCCGCAAACGGTATTACAGGAGGAAAAAATGAAAACAACATTGAAACGGATGATTTCTCTCACCATGGTACTGGCGATTGTCCTCACCATGGCATTCCCGGCATTTGCCGCAGGGACGATTACGCCGAATACCGGCACCCAGGTCGTCTACCGGGGGGCTAAGACCGGTTCCACTACGATCGGGATTTCGCTCGCGAGCGGCTCGAAGTCCTTTACCATCAAGCGCGCGGATGTGAAAGTGGCTCCGGGCAGCACCGGCGGGAAGCTTACCGGTTTCTACAAATCCAACTCAACGTATGTAGACTGTGAATGCGATTCGTCGAGCGGAAAATGGACAACGTCGACATCAAACAGCTGGAGTTATCGCGCCCAGCTGACAGTTTCCAAACCGGGAGTGGCCACGGTTTCCTACAAAATCGGAACAAAAACCTATAAGACAAAAGCGAAGGTGCTGGCTTATACAAATCCCGCGAAAACCGTAGTTTTGACCGGCGTTAACAGCGGAAAGAATATGGCATCTCTGCTTGCGAGTTCAAACAGCGCAAAGCAAATGACCCTCAAGGCAAAGACGACAGGCGCGAAGCTGACAGTGAAACCCGCGACCGGCTGGGTTATTACGGGTGCCGATATATATGACTCCACATCCGGGGTTTCCCGCAGTATTTCCAACTGGAACGATGGATTCTCCACAGTCTCGCTGCCCTGCGGGACCCTGCTGCCGACCCACAGCTACTATGTCGATCTCGACTTCAGGAACAAATCGACCGGGGCAAGTCTCTACTGCTCTTATTATGTAAAAGGCGCAAAAGCCCAGTATTAAAGCCGGGTATTAAAACTCTCTATCCGTTCTTCGAGGCCTGTCCGGGCGACTATATAAAAGAAAGGGTGAGTTTCCGGTTACGCCGCACGAAAGACAGACAATAATCTGACCTGTTGCCGGGTGAATCATAAAGAATGACGCTGACGCGCCTGTTCCGGGAGGAACGGGCGCGTCCGTTTTATGAACGTGTCCGTTTTATGACTGAAAATCGGACGAAATATTCGTTTCGGACATGTGGCAGGCGCGGCAAAATGATGCTATAATGACTGTGATAAATTGTATACAGACAGATTGAATGCAGCATACATGCTGCAGACCGGAACTGTGTGGAAAGGCGGCAGTTCAGAACAGGAATCTATGACAGTACGAAAAAAGAAGGCGGGTCGCCTGGCGCTGGGGATCGCCGGGGTCTGCGCCGGGTATCTGTACACCATCATGCCGAGGCTGATCCATAAACCGGACCGCAGGGCCTTTGAGGAGACACGGTTTTTTGCCCACCGCGGGCTTCATGAGAACGGCACAGCCCTTCCGGAGAATTCGCTGCCGGCAATCCGGAAAGCGGCGGAGGAGGGCTACGGGATCGAGTTTGACATCCAGGTGACGAAGGACGGGGTGCCGGTGGTTTTCCATGATTTCACCCTGCACAGGATGTGCGGACAGAAGGGCAGGGTGTGCGACTATACGCTGGAGGAGCTGAAGCGGTTCCGGCTTCTGGACTGCGGAGAGCAGATCCCGACTTTCAGGGAGGCACTGCAGGCGGTAGACGGCAGGGTGCCGCTGATCATCGAGATGAAGGTCGAGTATTTTGACCTGCGGGTCTGCCGGGCCGCCGACCGGATCCTCGAGGGATATCAGGGTGTCTACTGTATTGAATCTTTCAATCCGCTCGTCCTGTTGTGGTACCGGAAAAACCGTCCGGATGTCATGCGCGGACAGCTTTCCGACGGTTTTGTTTTCCAGAGGGAGTTTCGGAAACCGGCCAAGCTGGCTCCGGGCTTTTTCCTTCAGTTTTTGGTCACGAACTGCGTGACAAGACCGGACTTTATCGCTTATAATCACAAATATCACGGGAACCTGTCCAGACGCCTGACCCACGGTCTGTTCCGCGGCAAAGCGGCGGCGTGGACGGTCAGAAGCGAAGAAGAACTGAAAAAGGCGAAGCGCCATTTTGACGTCTTTATTTTTGACAGCTTCCTCCCTCGGACAACCCGGCGCGGCTGAACCGTTTCGCCGGCTTCAGGGGAACCGAAGCAGCCGCTCCCGGCGGGCGCTTCGGAAAAGCCCCGGGCCACAGTTTTTTCAGAAGAGAGTTGTTTGTAACTGCAGTTTACAGCTGCGTTCACCTATTACAAGGAGGTAATGAATGAGCAAAAGAGTTTACAAATTCAGCGAGGGAAATGCGGATATGCGCAATCTCCTTGGCGGCAAGGGCGCGAACCTGGCCGAGATGACCAACATCGGCCTGCCCATCCCGAACGGCTTCACGATCTCCACAGAGGCCTGCACGGACTACTACAATGACGGTAAAGTCATTAACGATGACACGCAGAAGCAGATTTTTGAGGCTCTGACGTGGCTCGAGGGCGTCCAGGGCAAAAAGTTCGGCGATACGGAGAATCCGCTCCTGGTTTCCGTCCGTTCCGGCGCGCGCGCATCCATGCCCGGCATGATGGACACGATCCTGAACCTGGGTCTCAATGATGTCTCTGTCAAGGGCTTCGCCCAGAAGACCGGCAATCCCCGCTTCGCATACGATTCTTATCGCCGTTTCATCCAGATGTTCTCCGACGTCGTCATGGGCATGAGCAAGACGTTCTTCGACAGCATCCTCGAGGGCGTGAAGAAAGAGCACGGTTACGCGTATGACACCGAGCTGACCGCGGAGGATCTGCAGGC
>JAUNJS010000347.1 GCA_030533125.1 Eubacteriales bacterium
AAAGGTACGATCATTCTTTTTCATGGATGCTTCCTCTCCAACGGGCTTACTTTTGGAAAACCAATACACCGGCTGGTCTACAGCCGGTCAGATGGATGAACGTGTGGGGGAACACGCCGGCAAGCCGGTATGACTTTATATTTTCCGATCATTATTATTCATCCCCACGTAAAATGGAACGTACCTCCATCAGCGCAAAGCCCAGGATATTCTGCCCGCGCCACTTTCCTGCGTCGAAACGCTCATCCTCATTCAGGGGGATACCGCATGACCAGATGGTATCGCTATCGTCACATTCCACCAGCCAGACATCCCCGGTATCAAGCAGCTTCTTTTTCAAATCCTCGTTCTGTGAGAACTTTGCAAGAAGGCCGCGGACAGCCACAAGCTGTCTCTGTCCAGCCCAGACTGCATCTACATATCCTTTCACGCCCCTTCCAATGGCCCGCTGCACCCTGGGATGCTTCTCTTTAAGGATAGCCCCGGCAGATTTCGCGTCGCCAAAGATCAGGCACTTATTGTACATGATATATTGCTCAGCGGACGAGAAATGAACTCCGTCGAGTTCAAACGGTGACATATACCAGTTGCTCAGATAGCCATGAGGCTCTGACGCCCTATAGAAGAACAGGGCTTCGACTTTCTGTTTGGCGATCTTAAGCTTGTCATAAACCATACCGGCCTTGTTAAGGTTATCTACGGTTTCGGACAGCCATTCATGGTAGTAGTCATATGGAGCACCGGACCACCAGTTCAGCAGCTTATTTAACGTCTTTCTATCCTCATCAACGCTGGTGCCTTTGTACTGCTCAGGATCGCGGTTGACAGTCACCTTATGATGATCGTCCGACGAGAAGTCTATTCTGTAAAAGCAGAATCCTGTCCAGCTCCGATGGGCAAAGAGCGTGTCACCCTCCATATACCAGAACCATTTATCCTCCATCGCCTTCGGGATGTTCCCTTTGCGAAGGGCTTTCATCTGTTCCGAGGTAAAGCTGCGGACAAGAGTAAAGGTATCATGCTGAGCAGGCATATCGAAAGTTTTCCAATCATCCTTTACAGCATTTGCTATTTGCGGATATACCTGTTTCAGCGTTTTCTGACCGATCTCAATAATGCTGTCGCTGAGGACGGCAAAAATAATGTCAATCTGGTTTCCCCTCTTAATGAAATCTCTGCATGCCCGGAGTGCCTGCCGCCATGCCAGGTCTACCGGGTACCCAAAAATACCGGCGGAGATGAGCGGGAACCCGATGGACTTACAGCCATTTTTCACCGCCAGTTCCAGAGAGCGACGATACGCACTGTACAAAAGTTTCGGCTCCTCATGCTCTCCATCCATCCAGCGTGGACCGACAGCATGGATGATGTATTTCGCTTTCAGATTGAAACCGGGCGTAATCACAGCAGAGCCGGTATCACAATGCCCGATCTTATTGCAGGCGGTTTGAAGCTGGTCATACCCGGCTGCTTTAAAGATTGCTCCGCAAACGCCACCACCAGCCCACAGGCCATCGTTGGCCGCGTTAACGATAGCGTCCGTATCCAAATCAGTGATACCGATTTTTCTGATCTCTATTGAGCTCATAGGCTGTTCTCCTCATCAAAGAAGTATTTCCAGGCAACAGAGTTTTACGATACTCGGATTTCTAACCCTCGTCAATGAAAAAAGCACCGCCGGAGCGATGCTGTGTTATTATACCAGTGACAACAAACTTGCAAGGCTCGCAATCAAATCGACCGCGCCTTTAAGCATTTCCTCAACCTTTTTCATTTTATCGTTGTCTTCCAAGTGGTGTATCCCTTTTGCGGTAATCCTTGCATCCCGCACATCCGAGACAAGAAGGACATCTCCGCCCCACGCATTCACGAAAACAAGACCGGCAATAAGCCCTTCCTCCTGCATCATTTTCAGAATTCCGAAGAAATATTCGTCGCTTTTCACATGCTTCCGAACTGCCGCTTCAAACGTTGCGTCCTCAAACATGATTTCATGCTTGAAACATCCATACAAGTACACCAGGATCCGGTAAACAATAACATCATAATCATCTTTCGCCATGCTTAGCCCTCGATTTCTTTGAGCATTGCCTGCAGCATGTCATCTGGAGTTTTGTAATCAAGCAGGGGATATTGATCGCCATCTTCGGCTCTTATTAAATCTATGTCGTTTTCCGAATCGGCATATTCAATAATAAACCCACATAGCGGTTCTGCAAAAGTATTAAGGTGAAAACAGCCAATTGGAGATTCTGGAGTCATGGGAAGACAGAACCATTTTTCATGCTCTCCTCCTCTGCACTTTGTCTCGAAGGAATCATAATTATGATCAAAGTATGATCGAATGAATTCATCCCAGGATTCCAGGTTTTTACCTTGGGATAAACACTCTTCCTGCTGTGTCATATTTGCGCACCCCCTTTATTGAATTACCAACAGTCCAATATGGTTTTACGATACTCGGATTTCTAACCCTCGTCAATGTGTAATATATCTTCTGGAATTATCTTTACATTGTGCTTTACAAATTCAACATCTCTGTCAACACTCTGCCTTTCTTCCGGATTCAAATCATTAAATTCGCCATTATCATATTTGGGCATATAATGAGATAGCTGGCAAAGAACTCTTTCCTCAAGAATTCCAAGCTCAATTTCCCTAACTGCAACAGATAAAAACCACATAAAACCAGAGGTGGTATTGTCCATATCACTGCTCCAATCTTCATGAGCCCAATAATCGGTTACTTCCTCAGGAGAAAAACTATTAAACTCAAAAAGGTGGAATGCTCCTTTCACACCCTCTTTGTATTCTTGATAAGTACAATCATCTTTTATTCTCAATATTACTTCCGATATTTCCAGGGATTGTTATTATTTCTTTCCGAACGATCTTTCCGACCTGAAACAACATTTATCGTGACATTCGGATATTTTTCTTGAAACTGATTCATAACACCACGACAACTATCGCACATACACCTTTCTGACAACATGTTTACAGAGTATGGTTTCCCATCTTCGGCGATATCTGCGAGATATTCAAACAGCTTCGCTTCTGAATCAACTTTTCTATCATGCCCGATTTCAAGAGTATTAAACCTTCGTTCTCCGTCTGGTTTCATTAACACCAAACTACTTTTGTCTCCCTTGAAATTATAATAAGCTGGATCTGTATCATTCGTCGCCTGACTATTGGCAAAGAATGTCTTCCCATCCAATTCCATGACAGCAATATTGGCTTTTCTCTTGGCTTTCCCTGTAAATAATCCTTTCTTGCCGTTGAATGCGATGTCATCCAACTGCAGTATTTTTTCAGGCGTCATGGTTTTACGATACTCGGATTTCTAACCCTCGTCAATGCAGAAACGCAGGAAGCGAGCAGCTTTGGAATGAGATTTATACAAGATTCGGGGTGTCTGGAGAAAAAGAGCTGCTTGAAAAATATAAGATATCGGAGTATGCTAGTTGTAAAGACATACATGAATGGTTTGCAGAAATGTTCGTTGCACATGTGGATGGCGTTAATAATCCGGAATATGTCCAGTGGTTTGGTTCGATTGTGAGAGGTTTGTTAGGAGGTTAAGATGAGCAGAAAGTTTCCACTTTTAACCCTCGAGGAATCACGATGTTGTAAGGCAAGAGCAGGGTGGATGGAAATTGATTCGTCAGCTCCTGAACATATAAAAGAAAGTCTGATGAAGAAGTTTGAAGCTTATGGAATCAGGACAACGGAACCCGGTCCTGAATATTGGGAGGAAGATCATTTTTTTGATTCATGGGATGCAAACAGATAAG
>JAUNJS010000348.1 GCA_030533125.1 Eubacteriales bacterium
TGCCTCGAGTTCGCCGCGATTGCGCGCTGTTGTCCCTGTCGGAGACAGCCGCGCTCCCGCTGCGGTCTCCTGCGGAATCCGGAAAAGGAAGCGGAAAACCTTCCTTTTTCTCCCGCTATCTCCTGCCGGGATGGCCGGAGGTGAGGCCGTGGTATTCCCGGCCCGCCTGAATATCGTGTTCCATAGTCTCCTTCAGCTCCTGCACAGAGGAGAACTTCATCTCGGGCCTTCGGTGCGTGAGGAGCCGGACTGTGGCAGTCTCTCCGTAGATTTCTCCTTCAAAGTCATAGAGGTAAGTCTCTACGGTGATTTTCTTTTCGTCGGTCACGGTGGGTTTGACGCCGATGTTGGTCATGCCGCAGTATTTCCGCCCCCCGATGAGGACGTCGGAGTAATATACGCCGAAGGGAGGGAGGAGTTTGTCCTCCGGCGGAACCTGGTTCAGTGTCGGAATCCCGATCCGCCTTCCCAGCGCTCTGCCGTGCTCAATCCTCCCGCGCACCACATACGGCTCGCCGAGGTAACGGGCAGCCGTCGTGACCTCGCCGGTACTGATCAGGCGCCGGATCAGGGTGGAACTGACGACATTGTCATCCATCACAACTTTCTCAATCTTTTTGGCCGTAAATCCGTACTGGGGCGCAAGTTCCGCGAGCAGGTCGAAATTGCCGCTTCCGTGATCGCCAAACGAGAGGTCCGGTCCGGCGGCTATAAACCTGGCGCGCAGGTGGCTGCACAGATACTGCGTCACAAACTCCCTGGAAGGGGTCGCCGCGGACTCCGCGTTGAACGGAAACTCCACCAGGATGTCGATGCCCATGCGCGCAAAGATATCCTCCTTCTCCTCGCGGGTCGTCAGGATCTGTTTCGATCCGTATCCGAAGAAAATTTCCGGATACGGGTCAAAGGTAAACACCGTCGCGAGAAGTCCCTTTTCTTTCTGGTCCAGGAGTTCCTCCAGAAGTCTCCGGTGCCCGAGATGAACACCGTCAAACTTCCCGATCGAAACAGCCGTTTCGCCCGGGCTGACAAATTCTAGTGTATTTCTGATAATCTGCATAAAAAACCTGTCATCTCTGATGTCTTTTGGGGGCAGGTGCTGCGGGAGCCCTGCCGTATTATTTCTGTTCCGGAAGGAACATTTTGTAAGCCGTATATCTCTCCCGGCCCTGTTCCTTACGATATAATCCGTAAAAAACACCGTTTTCGTCGTAGACACGGACGATCCCCCTCGTCCGCGCTTCCTCCCGGCCGCCGTCTGCGCGCTCCCCCCGGGCGTGCCTCCGGCTGTTCCGTTCCCGGTTTAAACGGGTTTCTTCCTGTCCGTCCCCCCCGGGCGTTATCCGCGCTTTCTCCAGCCGTTCAGACTGCTCCGGAAAGCGGAGCCTTGCGCCGTCCAGCGCGTTTCCGTTTCGCAAAAGGCGCAGATCCTCCCGCGGGCACACGGCGGGCGGAAGATCCGCGAAAAAGCTGTCGACAGGGCGGATCAGGCCCGCCAGTTCCTCCGGCGCGGTCTTCGCGATCTGTTCTATTTCATCCAGTCTCTTCGCGTCCTCCAGCGTAAACTGCCCTACGCGGGTGCGTAAAAGCGACTGCATCGCGGCGCCTGTCCCCAGAACCTCCCCGATATCCTCACAGAGCGTGCGGATATAGGTTCCTTTGGAACAGCGGACCCGCATGGTGACGAACGGCAGTTCAATCCGCTCAATACAGATCTCATAAATAGTGATCCGCCTCGGCTTCCGCTCCACGGTTATGCCTTTCCGGGCCATGTCATACAGACGCTTCCCGTTCACCTTGACAGCCGAATACATCGGCGGGATCTGGTCGATCTCGCCGGTAAAGGACCGGGCCGCGGCGCGGATCCTGTCCGAAACCGCATCTTCACTAACAGATCCCGCGGCGGATTCCTCCCCGCAGGATGTACGGTCTCCGACGGGGTCTTTTCCTTCGCCCGTCTGCCTTTTGTCGGAATTGTCCATGCGGACTCCCCGGTCACCGGCAGGATCTTCCCCTTGGACTGTCAGGTCACCGGCAGGATCTTCCCCTTGGACTGTCCGGTCCGCGGCAGAGCTTTCCACGCCGCGGCGCAGCCGCGCCTCGATCTCTTCCTCTTCCAGGCGGAAAAGAACAGTGCCGCTCATATCCTGTGTATCGGTCTTCACGCCCAGGCGCATGACGGCGAGGTACTCCTTTTCCCGGTCCGCGATCAGCTCGCAGATTCTGGTGGCATTGCCCAGACACATGGGAAGCACTCCC
Organism: Eubacteriales bacterium; assembly: GCA_030533125.1. Lineage (GTDB taxonomy): Bacteria > Bacillota > Clostridia > Lachnospirales > Lachnospiraceae > CAG-791. The sequence goes on from JAUNJS010000348.1 coordinate 2,260, forward strand.
TCCGCGTCGGGATCCAGCGTACCGGTGTGGCCGATTTTTTTCATGTGCAGAATGCCGCGCAGACGGGCGACTGCATCGCTGGACGTGTAGCCGGCTTCTTTATATACTGTCAGCATTCCGTGATGCATAATTTCCCTTTCTGTTCCGAACAGGCTGCAGCTCTGTGCGGTTCGCTATGAAACTGCGGAGTCCGCTATGGAACCGGATTCCGCCCTGTGAGACCGTAAGATACAGGCTCGCCGGATGAAGCATTTTAACTGCGCGGTTCGCTATGAAACTGCGGAATCCGCTATGGAACCGGATTCCGCCCTGTGAGGCCGTAAGATACAGGCTCGCCGGATGAAGCATCGGTCTGCGCGGCAAGCCCGGGCGCGCACCCGGTCAGGACGAACGGGTACGGTCCTGTTTTTCCGCATCGATCTGGGCGCGGGCCATCTCCACCATCTCCCGGATCGCCATCTGGATCACTCTCTCCGGCGGCAGGGTGCATCCGCTCGCCCGGACGTGTCCTCCTCCTCCGTAGCGTTCCGCAATCACGGCGACGTCGACGATTCTGTTCGACCGCAGGCTGACGCGCCACTCGCCGTTCGCGCGCTCGTGGGCAAAAATCGCGCAGTCCGCGCCGGTCGTGGTGACAAGCGCGCTCACGATGCCCTCCACATCCTTCCCGACACCGCCCAGACTCCGGATGCTGTCGTGGTTCAGCGTACTGACAATGCAGCGCCCGCCGATACAGCTTTTGCTCTCCAGCAGCGCCCTGCCGAGCATTTTCTGCTGCACCCAGGTCTTCTCAAAATAGACCTCCCGGATAATGGCGGGAAAATCAAAGCCGTAGGTCAGGAGCTCCCCAGCCGTCTGCATGGTTTTCTTCGAGGTATTGGAAAAGCGGAACACCCCGGTATCGGTCATAATCCCGATATAGAGCGCGCAGGCGATCTCCGCGTCCATCAGGCTCCAGTCGATCACTTCGCAGACCAGCTCACAGGCGCTGCTGGATGTGCCGTCGATATAGTTCACCATCGCGGATCCCGGATTGCTGACATGGTGATCGATGTTGATGGTCTTCCCGGCCCTGTCAAAAAGTGCTTCCGCGCCGGAGATCCTGTTTTTTGCGGAATCCAGTATCACAAAGGCATCGTAGCTTTCGACGTCCGTCCGGAAATCCGTGATAATCTGATCCGCACCGGGAATGTTTTTCTTCAACTCCGGACGGGGATCCTCCAGGAAAACATCGACGCGCGCGGCCGGCAGCGCTTTTTTCAGATAAAGCGCCAGTCCCATACAAGAACCGACGCAGTCCCCGTCGGGATTTTCGTGTCCGCTGATGCCGATGGCAGCGCATCCCTCCAGTTCATCCAGTATCCGCACTTGGTTTTTATCCTCCTCATATCGAACCGGCCGTACGGCCGTTTCTGTGCCTGACCGGCTTCGCAGTCTGTATAAATTGTTTTTTATGAAAAATCGAACAGGCTATCCAGCTGTCTCTGTGCCTGACCGGCTGCACAGTCTGTATAGATCATTTTCTGTATAGATCCT
>JAUNJS010000349.1 GCA_030533125.1 Eubacteriales bacterium
GGCCTTATATGGATGATGCGATCCGGAATGCAAAGATGTTGGAAGAGATTAATACTGGAAGAACACCCAGCAAAGCTGCCCCAGGAACGATGGTTCATTATCTTATCAGAACACTTAAATCATATCTGTGATCTGACGATAATCCATCTGTCGGGAGAAACCATTGTTACTGAAAACGAAGTATCAAAAAAACTCCTTGCCCTATCTGCATTTCCTTCAAGGCAAAGAGTTTGTTTATTGATATACTTTTATGTAAGTTAGAGTATCAGCAAGCCGTATTCCTGGTACAACGTATAATAAGACATCTCTTCGGCAAACTTCCGGGCAGCGCCGTTTTTGCCGGAATAACGCAGATTCACTGTAATTGCCATGCACAGTCCTCCTACTTCTACTCTTTTTTCAATATCGCATACTGCATTGTGTCCTCATAATGCGGTGTCCCATCAGGATAATTGACATTGGAGACGATCCATGAACACTCCCTCCCAGCGCATACCGAGCTTTTCGCAAAGCCGCTGGCCGGGCGAAGATCTGAAACCGGTACAGCCTCTCCTCTTCGGAAGGTTGTACCGGTTTCTGAGCTATATCACGTCTTTCATTTGTCCCAAAAGTGTCCCGAATTTCCTGCCGGATTGCCGGAAAGTCCAGTAAATACAAGGGGTTCAGGCAAAAAGGAAAACATTGCCGTGGCAGATGAAAAGAATTTTTATCATATTTATCTCTTTTCCTTTGTTTACTGACTTTTAGTCATCAAAATCAAAGATTTCCTTATTATTCTCTTTGAAAATCTCAAAGACTGCTTCAAGCACTTCGTCCTCGCAGGTTACGAGCTCCAGATCATCCGCGTCCTCTGATTCGATCTTCAGAATAACGACATCGTCGTCATCTTCCTGACTCAGCACGACATAACTCGCTCCTTCGTATTCCACGGTATCCAGGATTTCATACTCCTGCTCATTTCCGTTTTCGTCCACCAGAATAATGATATCGTCCATTTGTTTCTCCTTTACTATATCGATCTTTTCCCTGGTATCTTCTGCTTCAACGTAAGTGGAAACAGAGAGATTATTACCGTCGTTTTTGTTCAGCATCACTTTATCAAGAGTAAAGTGAATTGATTTGACAGTCCAGAGCCTGACAATTGCCTGATAATAACTATAGCACAGCCACGGCCTGTTTTTCCACAACAACAAAACACCCCCTCACCCGAAGGTGAAGGAGCCGCGTGTTTATTTGCTTTAACACAGATCCCGATTGGGGCCCTCACCCGAAGGTGAAGGGATCCGCGTCCTTCCGCTCAGACCGCTTTGATATCTTTTCAGATTTCGTTATACATTTTGAAGTGTATCTGTCGTAATAAAGTCAACGATTTCGCAGAATTTTCTGGGCTGTTCTTTCACCGACCAGTGTTTACAGCCCTTGAATATCTTCACCCGGCTATTCGGGTTTTCTTTTGCCGCCTTGGCAATATCGTTTGGCGGAACAAGAGGATCTTTTTCTCCGATTATGTAAATGACCGGCATTTCCAGATTCTTTAACTCATTTAAATAGTAAGGTCGTGCCCTATATTGATCCGCTGAACTCCTTTGAAAGTTGAGCATCGACCTGCCGGCCGTATCCCCGGCGCAGGCCTGCATAACTTCATCGATCAGTGCGTCCGTAATAAGTGCCTTATTTCCGATCAGTGCGTATGAGATCGACCATTTTGCTATCCATCTGTATTTGGCACACCACCTGTACTGAGCCAATGTCAGATCAGTGCGGTTCACATACCAATAGCTGAAGCGGTGAAACGGCATTTTTTCTGACAGGCCCCAGGAATCGACCGGAATAAGCGCCTTTATGTTTTCCGGACAACGCAAGGCATAGCCAATCGCAATCGCTCCGCCCATCGACAATCCGGCCAGGACAAAACCGGTCAGATGATAATGCTCAACAACACTTTTTACACAGTCGATATGCGTATCATAGAATCGGTCTCCTGTCAGGTCATCCGCTTGATCGCTATGACCATAACCGAGAAAATCAAACGCATACACCGAGTAGTCTTCTGTAAAAATATTGAACACTTCTCTCCAGGAGAGCATTGCGCTGTCACAGCCCGCGCCGTGCAGCAATAAGACAGCTTTCTTCCCGGTTCCTTTTTTATAAACCGCAATGTTCCCGTATTGCGTTTTAACGACCTCATTCTCAATCACTTTTTTCTCCATTGAATTACATTTCGCGTCAGACTTTACATGATATGGTATCTTCACCCTACAGCTTCTATCTTCTCATATATCTTGCATCGCGGAAGGTCCCGATTTTTCGGATCTCTCCTTTTTTCTGAAGCTGCCCGAGGACAAGCTCCACCGTTTTGATGCTGATATCCGGAACTTTTTCCGCTATTTCCTGTTTAGAAATCGGGACAAGCGAATTCATCACAACGGCCCTCACTCTTTCGGACTTCTTTGCCTTGCCCAGTGCCCCGTCGATAAACCGGTCATCCAGATCTTTGTAGCAGCGGTACAATATCTGCATAAAATTGATCATAAAAGGAGTATAGTCATTTTTGTTTTCATGCCAGCCTTTTGAAGAATTCCCCAGTGCTTCATAATACGCATCCCTGTACTGATTGATCTGCTTCTCCACAGAAATATATCTGCCAATATCATATCCATGTTTATACAAAAGCAGGATCGTAAGCAGCCGGGACACCCTCCCGTTCCCGTCTGTAAACGGGTGAATGCATAGAAAATCAAGAATAACGCAGGGAATCATGAGTATGGCCGGTATGTCGGAATCCTGTCTGGCGTCCATATATGCCAGTATAAGCTGCTCAATCGCATCAGACGTTTCCACAGCATCCACCGGCCTGAATCTCACCCGTCTGCTCCCATCCGGGTTATACTCCAGGATCAGATTATTGTTCTTTTTGAACCTGCCCGCCTCATCTGCAGAAACCGCCCCTGTAACCGTCCTGTGCATTTCCAGCAAAAAGCCCTCTGTGAAATCCATTTCTTTATGATTGGAATGGATCAGAGAAAGCGCATCTTTGTAACCGGCAATTTCTTTCTCGTCATGCGTGACGGGCGCAGCGCCTTTGACCAGATTTTCAATACGTTCGTCTGTGGTCACGATCCCTTCAATCGCGTTACTCCCCTTCACGGACTCGATCATCGCCCTTTTTCTCAATGCGTCAAATACTTTTGGATTCTGCGTTCGGCGCAGCGTCTCCCTGGCGTTCAGGTCGGAAATAACATTTGAAATACTGATGATTTGTCCCGGAATCCGGTTTTTCAAAAAACTATAATCGAATCTTCTCATGGTTTCCTCCTGTTTACTACCTATATTCTAACAATTTTTAGGTAGTAAATCATCAGATTTCTCTATGTTTTATACAGATACATTTAACAGTTTTCCGTCTCCCTTTAGGTCACAGACAAAAACACCGGTACAGCCTCTCACAACAAAAAACAACAAACAACAAAATCTAAGGCATATGAAATTTACCTATTGACAAAGTAGGTTAATTGGTATAAGATTTATAAAATTTTTCACCTCGGTTAAAGAGCATGATATATCGCTGTGATGGCCGGAAAAATGAATGTGTTGGAAAGCCACATCAAAATGGTGCCTGGATATCTTGAAAAACCGCACTGAATAAGATGCTTTGAAGAAAAGGATGCTTTAATAATGAATGAACTGCAGTTAAAGAAAAATGCATATGGATTTTGGGGGAAGAGCTTCATGGAAAAAAGCTCCATGAATGGCTTTATGTGTCGGTGTCCGTAAGACTCCCGAACAATGAAAAG
>JAUNJS010000350.1 GCA_030533125.1 Eubacteriales bacterium
GAGCGGGAGCGCCGTCAGCCTGCGGAAGGATTTCCTCTGCGGAGGAACGCTGTCCGTCTTCCCGGAGAGCGGGAGCGCCGTCGGTCTGCGGAAGGATGCCTTTGGCAGAGGCCCGGTATTCCTCCAGCAGCGCGGCGGTGTGCTCCATGCTGCGGACACCGGCGCAGAGGACAGCAGTAAGACCGTCCTCATTCCGGGCTCTGTGTATGGCGTCCACAAGCTGCCGGGCGTAGCTGTCTGTGTCCGCGCAGACGTGGAAGACGGGCACGCGGCCGGACGGCTGCACAGAGGAGACGAGGATCTGTTTTTCCGGAGGAAGAAGGCTGGTGAAGAGGGCCGTGATCTCCGGGGAGGACCGGTAGCTGGTGTTGAGGGACAGTTCTGTAACGGGAGATTTCTCAAACAGCGTGTGGATCTGCGCGAAAGAAAGCGTACTCTCCCGAATCGCCTGGTATTCGTCGCCCAGCAGCATAAAACGGGCCCGGGGGTAGTATTTTCGCAGCACCATGAGCTGCGCGGGGGTATAGTCCTGTATTTCGTCGACCATGACATATTTTGTCCTTATGTCTTTCCGGCCGGTGAGGAGCATCTTGAGATAGAGCCATTCGATGTCAGAGAGGCGCTCGCCGGGATCCCTTCCCAGAAGGCGTCCTCCGATTTGTTCGATGTCGAGCCATTGACAGGTGTTGATCGCCTGGAAGGCGCCGCCGTACTGGCTTCGGATGCGGTTGTCCTCCGCGCGGGAGGCCGCGCTTTCGTATCCGGAGCGGCCGGGTGCGCTTCCGGAATACAGACCGGCGGCATCCTCGCCCGGGTGACCATTGCCGGAATGTTCAGGGTTTCCGTCTTTGCGGCGGCTGCCGGAACCGGAATCCCCGGAAAGGCCGTAGTCGCTGCCGGAACCGGAATCTCCGGAAAGGCTTCCGGAAGCGTCCTCAGAGAACTCCTCCTCTTCACGTTCTTTCCGGCGGATCTCCCGCTTCGTGATTTCCTTCAGTTCATCGATGGTGATCTGTACAAGGCGTTCACCCGTGGGAATGCCGGGATGAAGGGCGAGTGCCTGCGCGATGCGGTCCCGGGAGAGTACGCAGGCATTTTTCTGATAAACAGGGAGCAGGTCTGTGGGTTCGAGGCAGAGGAGAGGGAGATTTTCCTCCATCCGGCGGAGCGTCTCCGGGGTGGTGCCGCGCGGTCTTCTGCTTTTCCTGCCTGCTCTGTCCCGGGAGGAAGAAGCCGGGGATCCGTCCCTCGTCTCCCCTCGATTCCGCTCCACGCCGGCCATGGACAGAAAGTCGCCCCAGGTCAGGGAGAGGGGATTGAGTTCGCCCATATCCGGCAGCACATGGTCGATATAACGGCGGAAAATCGGATTGAGGGTCATGAGGACGACTTCGTCGGGGCGGAGTGTGTTCCGCTGGCGGTAAAAAAGCCATGCGATGCGCTGCAGCAGGACGCTGGTTTTTCCGCTGCCGGCAATGCCGTTGACCAGAAGCACGGGGACATTTTCATGCCGGACGACGGCGTTCTGCTCTTTTTGAATGGTCGCCGTGATGGCCTGCATTTTGTCTGTGCGCTGCCGGGTGAGGGAGCGGATCAGCAGGGGGTCGGACAGGGCGATCTGCGTATCAAAAAAAGCATGCAGCCGGTTTTCTTCGAGTTCGAACTGCCGGCGGAGCAGAAGTTCGACGTCGATGCGGCGGCCATCCACTGTATAGTGGGTGCGTCCGTTTTCCTGATTGTAGTAGGTTTCCGCGACGGGGGATCTCCAGTCGATGACGAGGGGCTCCAGGGAATTCTCCGAGATGCCGACACTGCCGATATAATATTCCTCCGGATCTTCGCCGGGCGCGTAACGCAGCTGAACCTTCGCGAAATAAGGCGATTTTAACAGGCGCCTGACACGGCCGAGCTTTTCCGCGGCGGTGTCGCGCTCAATGTTATACTGGTCAATGGTGTGATTCATGACCTCGAATTCTATGTAGGTCTCCATGGAGTCCGAGTCACCCTCAAAATTCAGGGCGAGGTTTTCCCGGATATCAAGTTTTTCCGCTGCGGCTTTTTCCGCGACAGAAGCGATCCGCGCCTCCAGATCTTTTTCCATTTTCTTAAGAAGGGAATATGTATTCTGCAGGTGTGCCTGTTCCTGCGCGAAAATGATTTCCTCGGGACGGGAATCCGACTGTACTTTTTCGTTTTCCATTTTTCTGCTCTTTTTGATCTTTCTTTTATTTATCCGGTCCGATGCCGTCCGCTTTATACCGGGACGCTGGCTGCGAACCTTTAAACGTTTTCACTCATTGACGGGGGCCGGAACCGGGCGGCTTTTGCCGGGAAACCGGCTTCGGCTTTTTGATTGTTGATATTCGTTGTCCGGGTCCGGACCTCCCGTGTGTGCTTTCTTTGTTTCGATAATTACTTTGATTGCTGGTATTCGTTGTCCGGGTCCGAATCCCGGCCCGGACCAGCCTGCCGAATCCTGTTTCATCAGAATGCGCCATCCCATTTTTCACGGAAGGATTCGAAGAGGTCCCTCACGAATATTCTTCCGTGCTTATCGAGCTGGCTGCTGTAAACCTCATAGTAACTTCCGTTATCGAGGGAGATCTGGAGCACATATCCCTCTGCGAAAGGAAATGTCTCCTCCCCCGGATCGACCATCGGCGCCTGTGTATTGAAAAGCAGATGGGCGACGTTTTTCGTCATGTCCGGAAGATCTTTCGTGAGGCGGAAGAAAAACTCCTCGCTTCCCCAGTAAAATGTCATTCCTGCAGGGGACAGTCTTGTCTTGACCGGATACCCGTAATCATAGACCAGAAGATAATCTCCGTAAGGTGAAAAGCCTTCCGGCACATAGTCCCCGGCAATCTCCTCGTCAAACTTCTTCAGGGCTTCCGCTTCTTTCTGCTTTTCTTTTTCTTTTTTCTTCAATGCCTTTTTTACTTTCTTTTCATAGGCTTCCGGATCTTCGGTTTCTTTTTCCTCAGTCTCTTTCTCCTCGTTTTCTTTTTTGTCGCCTTCTTTGTCGGCTTCTTTTTTATCGGCCCCCTTTTCGTCAGTCTCTTTTTCGGCGGCTTCCTTGTCGGCTGTATCATTTTCAGCAGCAGTCACTTCTTTTTCACCTGCTTCTTTTTCGCCCGCAGCCGCTTCTTTTTCAGCTGCTTCTTTCACCGTTGCCTCTTTCTCAGAGGTTTCGGCCGTTTCCGGGGCTTTCTGTTCTCCAGCGGCAGCGTCGGCTGCCTTTTCTTCTGACTCTGCCTGAGAAACCGCGTTCTGTTTCGCGGAGGTAATGCTTCCGGACATCGCGAAGGACGGCGTGCCGCAGGCGGCGGTCAGCAGTACTGCGCAGAGCATTGCGCACACGAATCTTTTTTTCATATCTCCCCCTTTTTCTTCCTGTATTTTTCCTTTCGACTATTTCTTGTCTTTTAACACTTTATGCTTTTTTGCGGGAATGTCATGCATAGCCTGCCGATTATACGATTTGTGAGCGCCGGACCCGGAAGCTGCCTTTCGCTCCCTATAATGATAGCATTTTCCCCGGTCAGAATCTACAGACAGTTGACAGCCGCAATCCCTGAATTGCTTTCAATGCGCAGAGAGGACACCGCGATGGAAACATACAGGGATTGCGGGGTGGGACGGGTCTCTGTTTTTCTTGAGGATCCCGTGATTCTGAGAATACGGATCCTGCGGGATGAAGAATGAAATACGACAGGATTGTGTTACAATCCGGTCTGAAAAACGTGTATAATGGAAAAGAACGGAAGAGAAGAACAGAAGAAA
>JAUNJS010000351.1 GCA_030533125.1 Eubacteriales bacterium
CGAAGCGCTTCCACGCCGCCGTCGCCAGCGAGCCGCCCGCCTTGACCTGCGGCACAACGCAGACGGTTTCATACCCGCGCTTTTCCGCTGCGGCGCGCTCCATGATCAGCGCGCGGTTCAGGTGTTCGCAGCACTGGAACGCGAGGTCGATGCCATGTGGCGCGCACACCTCCAGCGCGGCGTTGACGACGGCTTCGCCCAGCTCGTAGGTGGAGGTGTGGCCGATGACGCCGCCGGCGATTTCGCTGGTACTGCCGCCGATGGCCAGCAGCCGGACCGGGTTGAGATGTGGACGGCTGTCAATCAGCAGTTCCCCGATCGCCTGTTGGGTTTGCTGGAATACCTCTTCCGGAATGACGGGCATGGTTTTCAACTCCTTTTAATGACCGACAACACGGTTGAACAGCTGGCGCAGGCGCAGCGGATAGCACAGGATCATGGCGAACACCGCGCCAAAGCCAGCCTGGAGGATCTCGAAGGGCAGCTTGGCGATTGAGTGTGCGGGCGTGGAATAGACGTAGGCGCGGCCCAGCGTGTAGCCGACAACCATGATGATCGAGCCGACGGCGACGCCAACGCCGGAGGCCAGAGATTCATGTCTGCTGCGCAGGCGGTGGCTGATCAGGCTCACGACGACGGCCTGCAGGCCGTGCGTCACCAGTGAGACGAACATCGGCGCGGGGTAGAAGAAGAAATCACCGAGGAACGAGCCCACGCCGCCGACGATGAAAGCGGAAAACGGGTCCAGCAGTATGGCTGCGGTGTTGATGACCGTGTCACAGAAGTACAGGTGGCCGCCCGGCACCGGGATGCTGAAAATACTCATGCTCAGTATGACGTTCATGGCCATAAACATGCCGGTCAGCGTCATGCGCAGGGTCTTGTCGCGGGTGGTAATCGTTTCCATGGGATCACTCCTTCCTATAAACCAATCATCTCGATTGGTTTATGAGGATTATAAACCAAATCTGGTTATATGAAAAGAGCCAGTTTGGTTAAATATCATAATACCAGATTGCATAATCGAGTTTCAACACAGGAAACATGCAGGGGATGAGAAGTATCAATGATATATCTGGATTACACGGCCAACGCGCCTGTCGAGCCCGAAGTGCTGAATACCTTTTGCGAGGTTGAGCGCCGCTGCCTTGGAAACGCCAATGCGCGACACTCGGCCGGGCGGCAGGCACATGCTGAGATGGAAAAGGCGATTCTACATGCTGCGGATGTACTGAATGTCGAACCGGGCGGGTTGATATTTACTTCCGGGGCAAGCGAGAGCAATAATACGGCGATCTTTGGTATTGCCCATGCCAGCCGTCATATCGGCAGGCACATCATTACAACGCCTCTGGAGCATGCTTCAGTGAGCGCCTGTCTGACATCCCTGCAGGAACGCGGCTGGGAAATTGACGTCCTGGAGGTCGACAGGCAGGGTATTATCGACCTTGAACATTTGAAATCACTGCTTCGCGCCGATACCGTTCTCGTGACGGTCTGTGCGGTGGACAGTGAGCTTGGAACGATACAGCCAATAGACGCAGTGAAAGCCATACTGACCGAAAAACCTGACTGCAGGCTTCATGTGGACGCCACGCAGATCATCGGCAAGCTGCCCTTCCGTCTTCAAACGGCGGATACCGTCAGCCTCTCCGGCCACAAAATCGGCGGCATCAACGGGAGCGGACTTCTGTGGAAGCGAAACGAGGTTGGCATGGAACCGCTGATCCATGGCGGCACGAGTACCACGCTGTATCGCAGCGGATCGCCCGCTGTAGCCCTGGCGGCTTCTCTGGCAAAGGCGCTTGAGATCGCGTGCTCGAATCAGGAACAGCGTCTGAACCGCGTCCACCTGTTAAACGCGCTGCTGCGCCGGAGACTGTCCACCATGGAGAACGTAACGATCCACAGCCCTGGCAACGCCCTTCCGCACATTCTGAATTTGGGTGTGAAGGGTATACGCGGCGTCGATTTTCGGGACGCGCTGGATGCAAAGGGAATCTGTGTTTCGGTCAAGTCGGCCTGCTCCGTGGAGAACACGCCGTCCCGCGCGGTGTATGCCGTAACACGCAACCGACGTCAGGCGCTGGAGGCGTGGCGCGTCAGCCTGAGCCACCTGACTACAACGGAGGAAATTGAGGCGTTTATCAGCGCTTGCAATGAGATTGTCGGAGGAAAAGTGGGATGAGCCGTAACCTTTCATTCCCCCAGCGAGCTGAGCAAAGCTTATTGAAGGAGTACCGGAAGCGGATATGGCGTCCGTTTATGAAGGCCATTCGGCAGTATGAGCTGATACAGCCAAACGACCGTATCGCCGTGTGTATTTCCGGTGGCAAGGATTCCATGCTGATGGCCAAGCTCATGCAGATACTCCAGCGCCACAGCGAGGTGCCGTTTGAGGCAACCTACCTGATCATGGACCCCGGCTACAATGAGATCAATCGCCGCAAGGTCGAAAGCAACGCGAAGCTGCTGGGAATACCGTATACGCTGTTTGAAAGCGATATCTTTGAGATTGCAAACAGCCAGGAAAGGAATCCCTGCTTCCTTTGCGCGAAAATGCGGCGCGGCTGCCTGTACAACAAGGCGCGGGAACTGGGATGCAACAAGATCGCGCTGGGCCATCATTTCAACGATGTGATCGAGACAACGGTCATCGGTATGCTCTACGGCGGGCAGCTGCAGGGCATGATGCCAAAGCTGCACTCCAGGAATTTTCCGGGAATGGAGCTGATTCGCCCGCTGTACATGGTGCATGAAGAGGACATCATTGCCTGGAAGAACACCCACGAGCTGTCTTTTATACAGTGCGCGTGCCGGTTTACCGAGAATTGCACGATGTGCGACAATGGCGGCGGAGGCTCCAAGCGACAGGAGATCAAGCAGCTGCTGAAGCGTCTGAACCGTGAAAACTGCAAGGTGGAGCAGAACATATTCAACAGCATTCACATGCTGCAGATGGACACAATGCCCGGCTGGAAGAAGGACGGCGTGGAGCACACCTTCCTGGAGTGGTATTAGCAGCTGTTATCGTGGTCGCCGGATTACAGGAGGTTTCAACTGAAATCCAATATTCACATGACTGCGCTGGACAAGGCGCGGGACAAGTGTGATAATAGAGCATCCAAAGAATGAGGAGAAACGCCATGCAGACGGAAGCGCTTACCCATTACAGCCCGTCCCTCGGCAGGGACATGCACATGATGGTCTACGGCCACGGTGGGACGCCGTTTTTGGTGTTCCCGACGCAGGACGGCATGTGCCGCCAGTGGGAGGAATTCGGCCTGATCGGCCACCTTTCCGACTACATCGACAGCGGGTGCATCCAGTTGTTCGTCGTGGACACGGTGGATGTGGAGAGCTGGTCGAACAAGGCAGGTGACCCCGGCTGGCGGGCCTGGCGGCAGGAACAGTACTTCCACTACATCGTGGATCAGGTTGTCCCGCTGATCCGGGAGCGCAACGGCGGCCCGCTGATGGTAACGGGATTGAGCATGGGCGCGGACCACGCGGCGATCACGTTCCTGCGCCGCCCCGACCTGTTCGCGGGCATGCTGGCGCTGTCGGGCGTGTACGACGCGGACTACTTCTTCGACGGCTTCATGAACCCCACGCTCTACGACAACTCGCCGGAGCGCTTCCTGCCGAACCTGCCCGCGGACCATCCGTACATTGAGATGTACAACCAGCGGAAGATCATCTTCTGCGTGGGCCAGGGCGCGTGGGAGGAAGACGGCGTGCGTACGCTGCGCTTCCTGCAATCCGTGTTCGAGCAGAAGG
>JAUNJS010000352.1 GCA_030533125.1 Eubacteriales bacterium
CTCTGAGCAAAACACGGAGACCCGCGGAAGAAACATAATCCAGCTTTTCAAAATTAAATATGATTTCGGAAACGGACGCATAGTATTTATCCAGAAACTCCTCCAGCTCCGGAGCCGACAGAGTATCCAGCCGGCCTTCCGGTGTTACGATCAGGATATCGTCTTGTCTGTTCGCGTTAATGATCATGATTAACTACCCTCCTCTACATTCCGTCAAAACTGTTTTATGGCAATCAGATCCACCTTGCCGCCCTTGATGCTGATCCTGACCTCATCTGTCAGGGACAAAAGTACGGAACGCTCAAACTTGTCCCACTTGGGGCTGGAGATGACTGCGTCTGTCAGATCGGCGGCCTGGGAATATCCTTCGCTGGAATAATAAAGATCAATGTCTTTTCCTACCGACATGGCCTGGATAAACATCTCCTTTAATTTGCCCAGGAAACCTTTAGACGCTTCGTTGGTTCCGCTGGTTGTGGACTGGATCAGTTCATCGCGCTGAATATTGCCGAGTTTCTGAGTTGCGGAAAGATGGAAGGTAAAAAGACCGTTTTCCTCCTCCAGCCAGAATTCAGCGTTGTCCACCGTTCCGGTAACACTGTTGAAAAGGGAAAGCATTTCTTCTGTGATCAGACAGAGATGGAGTTTTTGCTCCTCAGGAAGCGTTGCACCCATTTCCTCGGTTTCCAGATGCGCGTCACGGAAACCTTCTCCTGTGGAACGAATCGCAATCAATTTGGATTTCATCGGTGATCATGTCTCCTTTTCAATTATCTAGTCCCAGAGAACCATTGTTTTTCATATTTTATTATGCCTGCAGGGCTAAATTCAACATCAATCTTTTCTTTTTTCGGAAATTTATTCTGAAATCCGACGTCCGTTCCCCGCCGGTCGTATTACAGTTGCCGAACAGCAGACTGAGTACAGCCGGAAGGCTTATGCACGAAGCCCAATGATGCCCGGGAGGCCAGGAATCTCACCCAATTAGCGGAATATTGCCTGTTTTGGTCTTTTTTTTTCTGGATAATCCATCTATAATAGCATTAAACATAACTTGAATAAGGAGGGGTCCCTTTGAATTATGCGGAAGAATCCCTTCGGCTGCATGGCGAATGGCAGGGAAAGATCGAGGTTGTTTCCCGCGTTCCCGTACAGACCAAGGATGACCTGTCGCTGGCTTATACGCCGGGCGTTGCCCAGCCCTGTCTCGAGATCCAGAAGGACTATGACAAATCCTTTACCCTGACCCGGCGGCATAACCTGGTTGCTGTGATCACCGACGGGACTGCCGTACTCGGCCTGGGCGATATCGGCCCGGAAGCCGGCATGCCGGTCATGGAAGGCAAATGCGCTCTTTTCAAAGCCTTCGGCGACGTGGATGCTTTCCCCCTGTGCATTCGCAGCAAGGATGTGGATGAGATCGTCCGGACAATCTACCTGATTTCGGGCTCCTTCGGCGGAATCAACCTGGAGGATATCGCCGCCCCGCGCTGCTTTGAGATTGAACGGCGGCTGAAGGAACTGTGCGATATTCCCGTGTTCCATGACGACCAGCACGGGACGGCCGTGGTTGTCGGCGCAGCGCTGATCAATGCCCTGAAGGTCGTGAAGAAGGATATCGGCGAGGCAAAGGTTGTCATCAACGGCGCGGGCAGCGCGGGCATTGCCATCGGCAAACACCTGCTGAACCTGGGCGTAAAACACCTGAAGATGGTGGACCGCTTCGGTATCCTGTGCGAGGGTGTGCAGATGAACCCCGCCCAGGAAGCCATGGCAAAGATTACCAACCCGGAGAAGTTCTCCGGCAGTCTTGCGGACGCGATGAAGGGCGCGGATGTGTTTATCGGCGTCAGCGCACCGCATATCGTCAGCCAGGACATGGTTCGCTCCATGGCGGAAGGGCCGATTATTTTCCCGATGGCCAACCCCGTACCGGAAATCGAACCGGATGAGGCGCTGGCGGCCGGCGCGGCTGTGGTCGGCACCGGGCGGAGCGACCACCCGAACCAGATCAACAATGTCATGTGTTTCCCGGGATTGTTCCGCGGGGCGCTGGACGTGCGGGCCAGGGATATCAACGAAGAAATGAAGCAGGCTGCTTCCCATGCGCTGGCGGGCCTGGTCTCCGATGAAGAACTGAAGAGCGATTATATCCTGCCCATGGCCTTTGACAAACGGATCGGACCCACAGTGGCAGCAGCCGTCGCGAAGGCTGCCCGCGACAGCGGCGTGAACAGACTCTGATTCCACGGACCGAAGTAAAAGGAGGAGTGACTGTGACCGCTAAGGAAAAGAAACCCTTTCAGCTGTTTAACCTGCCCCTGCCGATCTTTCTTCCTCCTTCAGTGTTACTTACCTGCTGCTGTGCCTGGCTACCTGTGTCGGCGCTTTTGTCGGCGCGGCACTCATCGGCAAACTGGTGGGTTTCTATCCCTTCGAATCCGGCGTGACCGCAGGCCTTTGCATGTCCAACATGGGCGGTACGGGCGACGTGGCGGTACTGTCCGCCGCGAACCGGATGGAACTGATGCCCTTCGCACAGATCTCCTCCCGCCTGGGCGGCGCGGTGATTCTGCTGCTGGCCAGCCTGATGCTCTCTGTACTGGCCCAGTTTATCGTGGTATAATGGTTCAGCATCATCCATGATCTTTGGCGGGGACAAGATGATTGTCCCTGCTTTTTTATGAAAGAAGTGAAACCTATGGGAGATAAGTGTATCCGGTGCGGCGGCCCGGCTGATCATCCTGTCAGGGCGCTTGAGGTGCGCACGCTCCATGTGCGGGGCCTGAGCGGGGAAAGCAGGGTGCAGGCTCTGGGGGATGAAATGAGCAGCGCCGTATGCGATTGCTGTGCACGGGAACAACTGGCCCTTGCCCTGGATCCGGTCCGGGCGGCAAAGAAACAATTGGTTTCCTTCGGCGCTGTTTTTGCCGCGGGGCTGCTGATCGTGGCGGCGGCCTTCCTTTTCCTGAAGGGGAAAAAGCTGTTTGTCCTGCTGGGGCTTGCCGCGCTGGCCTGCGGTGTGCTCGGCATTGTGGATGCATTGCAAAAGGCGCGGAAGAAGCGAAATGACATCCGGAACATGCCGGAAACCGAGGCACTGGAGGAAGCAGTCTGGGATGTGTTCACGGCGGAAGCACCGAAAAAGGAAAACGAGAACGACCTGACCTACATTCCGATTAATGAACAGACACTGCGGCGGAAAAACGGAGATCTGATGATTCTCTATCATCTTCTGCCGGAGATTGCGGTCCAGGCATGGAACCGGCTCCATGGCAAAACCGCAGATAAAGCAGAGCCGCAAAGGCCTGAAAATCAGAACCCGGAAACGATCTGAAATTTTTTTCAAAAAGTCTGTAACGAAATCGGATCTCATCCGTCTAACCAACGAAAGCAGCCGGGAAGGAGGTGACGACGTGTGGACGCGCAGGCCAGCGAGAAGATGTACGAAGCGTACTACATGCGGGTGTACTCCTACGCGGTGACGCTGTCCGGCAGCCGTGAGCTGGCGGAGGAAATCACCCAGGAGACCTTCTACCGGGCGATGACGAAATCGGCTTCGAAGACAGCCTCCTTCCGGAGGGAGGCGGACGAAGTTACCTGGTTGTGTACGATCGCGAAGAACCTGTTCTACGACGAGAAACGCCGGCAGAAGAAAACCGGGCCGATCCCGGAGGACGCCGAGGCCGGCGGGAAAAGCATCGAACAGATCGCGGCGGACAGGGATTCCTCCTTCCGGGTTCACCTGGCGCTGCACGCG